>JBDHRB010000082.1:0-8468 GCA_039807355.1 Candidatus Competibacteraceae bacterium | reverse complement strand
GATCCAGCAACGAGCGGTGGCGCTCAAAATTATTCTGCGCCTCGACCAGGCGCGCCCGCGCTGCGGTCAGCTCCGCCCGCGCCGAGCGCAAGGTATTGCGGGCAGTCTCCGATTCCAGCCGGGCGACCACCTGGCCGGCCCGGACTCGATCACCGATGTTGACGGAACGCTCGATCATCCGTCCGCCGACCCGGAAAGACAGATTGACTTCATTCTGCGCCTCGACCTGTCCAGTGAGGGTCACCGTTTCACCGCCTTCACGGGTTTCAATGGTCGTCACCCGCACCGGGCGAATCGGTTCCGGTTCCGGTTCTTCGACGGGCTTGCAGGCGGCGAGCAAGGTCATCAGCGCCAATACCGACCATCCGGCCCTGCGTGTAGCGGTGCTTGCGCGGGCCGTAGCAGGGCGCGCCAATACGTCAACTTTTTCCACTGGGGAAACCCTCAATCAGGATTTTTAAGCAGGCGCAATGTAGCTCAAATCAAGGCGGTTTCCCATAGAAGACACGGCTCCCTCATCTGCCCATCATCGTGGCAATTTTCGCCGTGTCCGGCTCCCAAACCACCCCGCGCTCAGTGACCAGCGCATCGACCAAATCCGCTGGAGTCACGTCGAATGAAGGGTTCCAGACCTTGACGCCGGATGCGGCTACCGGCTGTCCGCCGAAAGTCAATAATTCTTCGGCGGCGCGCTGTTCGATGGGAATGGACGCTCCGTCAAGAACAGCCAAGTCAACGGTCGAAGTGGGCGCGACCACCATGAAACGCACTCGGTGACGGCGGGCGGCCACCGCCAGGCCATAGGTGCCGATCTTGTTGGCGACATCGCCATTGGCGGCGATCCGATCCGCGCCGACGATCACCCAGCGCACCCCGCCGCGCTGCATCAGCGCCGCCGCCGCGCTGTCCGCCAGCAGCGTCACCGGAATGCCGTCCTGCACCAGCTCCCAAGCGGTCAATCGCGCACCCTGCAACCAGGGGCGGGTTTCGTCGGCGTAGACCTGTTCGATCCAGCCCGCGTTATAGCCGGCGCGGATTACACCCAGCGCCGTGCCATAGCCGCCGGTGGCCAGCGCCCCGGCATTGCAATGGGTCAGCACTGCGCCGCGTTCGCCGAGAATCGCCGCGCCTAGCTGACCCATCCGCTGGTTGGCGGCGATATCCTCTTGATGAATCGCCTGAGCTTCAGCCAGCAAGCGTTCGACTGGATCACCGAAACATTCAAGCATGACCCGCTCCATGCGCCGCAGCGCCCAGAACAGGTTGACCGCGGTCGGTCGGGACGCCGCCAAGCGTTGCAGGTCTTCTTGGATCGAGGTCCGCCAGTCCTGCGGATGGTTTGCCCAATGCGCACGCGCCGCCAATACCACGCCATACGCAGCCGCAATGCCAATCGCCGGAGCGCCGCGCACGACCATTGCGCGGATGGCCTCGGCGACCTGCGCCCCGCTCGTCAAGCGTTGGTAGCGCGTTTCCAGCGGCAGCAGGCGCTGGTCCAACAATTCCAGGGCATCGTCGCGCCAGACCACAGCGCGCACCCGATCCTGATTCTGCGGCATCATGACGCCTCAACAGCGTGTGGAGAAAATTTCTGGGGACGGTGCTTAGAGCGAAGGGCGCACCGGCGAAAAACCGGCGCATTCAACCGGGCATCCGGGATAAATTACTTGCCAATAGAGCCAGATAGCCCGCACAATGCGGGAGTTTATTGCCGGAACAACATTTTTTGCAATTCTGACACAATGTTGTATGATTACACAATAGAACCGGCGGGTTCCCCATACACCAAGGCGGCCTGTCGGGTATACTGACTGAGGAGAAGGATCGCGGCTCAGCCTGCCCCGGTCCACGCGACCCGCAATTTTCAGATGTGTCATGCACCGAATTTTCAGTGCCTATTGGGAGAGTATACCGATGAAAGTAAACCTGCATAAACTCAGCCTGGGTTTGGCTGCCTCGATGCTGTTGTTGTCCAGCCTGCCTGTCCAGGCCGCCAACAAGTATGGCTGCATCTATGTTGTCGATCCTTATGACAAGATCGTCAAAGACCCGTTTGGCAACTGCATTCGCACGCCATTCTGGAGCGCTGAGAAAAACATTCCTGAGTGCGGCGGCGTCGCCGCGGTTGAGCCGCCTCCCGCCGCGCCGGTGGTCGAAACTCTTACCCTGGGCACTGACGCTCTGTTTGACTTCGACAAGTACAACATCAAGCCCAGCGCCAGCGAGCGCCTGAATCGTCTGGCCGCCGACCTGCGCCGGGTGTCCTCCGTCTCCTCGATCCTGATCGTCGGTCACACCGACAGCAAGGGCACCGAAGCCTACAACTATCGTCTCGGTCACCGCCGCGCCGACGCTGTTGCCAGTTACCTGGCGAGTCGCGGCGTGCCGCCTTCACTGATGACCACTCAGAGCCGTGGCGAACTGGACCCGGTCGCTCCGAACACTCTGCCGGATGGTCGGGACAATCCGGCGGGCCGGGCATTGAACCGCCGCGTTGTTATCACGGTTACTGCTCAGGAAAAAGTCATCAGCCAGTAAGGCTGTTCGCGTCCTGATTCGACGCCCCGGTCAACCGGGGCGTTTTTTTTCTTGCGCCTTCAACTGGTATTCAGCCGAATCCATCGCATCGTTTTGAAAAAAGCGTTCGACCCGGGCATTCGGACATGCTTTACGCTCCTAGGCGGATCAGCGCAAAAAACCAAGCAGTGCGGTCAATTCAAGCCGCTAGGCGCTGTTATTTATCTTGCAGGAACAGGCAAATTTTTCTTGAAATCATTTCTAAAGCTCTAATTTCACATTCCCAAATCACCAAAACATCCCAACCCAATGCTTCCAGATCGGATTGATGATTTGCATCCCGCTCAGTGTTGCGGCGGATTTTCTCAACCCAATATTCCTGATTGGTTTTTGGTAGGCGACGGCCCCTAGCGCAGTCATGTCCATGCCAGAAACAGCCATGAACAAAAATGATTTTTTTGCGGGAAGGAAAAACTAGATCAGGTTTTCCAGGGAGATTCCGACGGTGAAGCCGAAAACGAAATCCGAGACGCTGAATTAGCGACCGGACCTTGAGTTCTGGAGCAGTGTTTTTCTCCCGAACCCGGCTCATGATCCAACTTCGTTTTTGGCTTGGGAAAATATCGGTCATTGAGCGACATCAATTCTCAAACCAGGATCGGTTTCGCATTTTTCTACTATGGCGTTGTACTCAAAAATAAGCTGTTCCGCTGTGGTTTGGCGGCCCATACGGGCAAACTTGCCGATTTCATATAGATTACCTGCTATAAACTGCTCCACCTCGAAAATATCAAGCCTATCGGCTATGTCGGCCTGTTCAGCCAGCCCTTCCGCCAACACGGCACCCCGATAGGTGGTGATAATAATTGGTTTCATACTGTTGTCGAGATTTCTCCTGCATTTTCGGATAAGCGCCTCGGAAGGAGAAGTGGTGACATGAATAACGACATCCTCCACCACAAAATCACCTTCCCGACCGGATACGTCATCGGCGACATTCGCGCCGTGATGCTCAAGCGGCGAGTTAAGCAAAAGGTTCAGTTTTGCACCAACCAAATGTTGCAACATGGTTCCGACAAAAGCCGAACCGTTGGCTTGCGCTTGTCGTTTTTCAGCCTGTGAAAGCAAATCCCGTATCACAGCGCGAAGGGATTTGGAGGCATCGAATCGAAGGACAAAGGGCTTACCCGAAAAAAACTCCCGTACACGTTCAATCCACCACGCTTCCAACTCCTTAAAATCAATAGATCCCGATGCATGAAGCTCGTTCAAGAAGGCGACATATTTCCGCATGTTGCCTACACTGCCTCTGCTGGTGCGTCCGCCTTCCTCAGCAAGTACACGGTCAATACCATGCTCTTTCAGAATAGATTGCACAGCGGACTTTCCAAGACCCATGACCTGCCCTCCACCATCGGTGAGTAAAGCTTCCGGGTCGAGCGGCATTCCAAGTTTTTTCCCATGGCGCGTCACGACTAAGGCGACGCAAAGCGGCCCTTTGCCCTTCATACGATTTTTCTGGGCAAATTCTTTGAGTCTTTCATTAAAAAGCATCAAACGCCTCTCTCTTTAATCAGTTCGGCAAGCGGAGCAAGTAAATGCTCCGCGAGATAGCGGGTCACGGGAACAGCGACAGCATCGCCCATCGCCTTGTATCCGTCGTTATAAGTTCCAGGCAGTTTGTAATTTTTCGGGGCACCCATTAAAGCGGCTGCTTCATTAACTGTAAGAAGCCTGGTCTTGAATGAGCCGTTGTCGTTCATAACCAAAAATTGACGGCTACTGCCGCCTTCAGGGGTTCGTAAACACCCGGCGACGCCATCAAAACGTAATTCCAATACCTGCTGGCCATGCCGGATACGTTTATAGCCTGGGAAAACCGCTTGACCTTTTTTTGCAGCGATAATCATTTTCTCGCGGTGTTTTTCCGGCACTAACTGAAGTAAGCGTTGCTGTTTTTCAGGTTGATCACAGGGCGTCGATAATTCAATCACCTCATCAATTTTCTTTTTGCTTTCCGGCGGCTTGGGAAGATTCCACCACACCCAGCCATTCAATTTTTCCGCCGCCCGAATAATAGCGTCGGGATGACACCAGAGCGGATGATCCGTTTCAAACTGGCCTGTCGGAATTGCTGAATCTACGGCAATCACGAACACCCGCTTTCTTGACTGCGGCACCCAATGAACAGCGTCAATCACGACCGCGCCGACTTGATATCCTCTCTCAACCAAGGCGTTATGCAGTTTCTGGTAATGCTCTCCCTTTGCTGCGGACACCAAGCCGACGACATTTTCTGCGACCGCCAGCGCAGGCCGATTCGGTAGTTCGTCCATCACCCGCAGCCATTGCCAGACCAAGCCGCTTCTGGAGCTGGAAAGCCCACCCATGTTTCCGGCTAATGAAAGATCCTGGCACGGAAAACTCCCCCATGATAAAAGCGCTGGGGGTAAATCTGCGCCTTTTACATCCTGAATTGAACCCAGATGAAAGATTTTTCTATCGTGATTGGCGCAAAAGACCTTGGCTTTTTTCTCACAAATATCATTTGCCCAAACGGTTTGAAAAAAACCCTTTAATCCTTCAGCGACCAGCCCGCTACCGGCAAAAAAATCCAAACAGGCTGGTTTCGTTTCTTCTCTATTCATCGCGGCCAGCTTCCAATTCTGCTCCCACTTGGTTGAAATAGAACTCAAGGTCAGCCGGATCGCACCGGCGCACCGCTGATCCTGTTTGGCTGGAAAACGCCAAGCGTCATCAGCGATCCGGCCCGCTTCCCGGCAAAGTTGCCGAAATTGTTCATGCGGATGCTCGCCGGGCCAGACTGCCTTGTGCTGGATATGTTCGGCGGTTTCAATATTGCAAAGTTTACCCACTCAGGATACTAACGCCATGCAACTGTTTGTCGATGCGAATTACCTGTCACCCTATGCCATGTCGGTATTCGTAGCCCTGCGCGAGAAGCGCATTCCATTCGAGACGCGACTGGTGAATCTTCAGTGCGAAGAACACCTGACTCCCGCATACGCTGAAGTATCAACAACCCGCCGCGTACCCGCCATCAGCGACAATGGCTTTAATCTCTCCGAGTCGTCGGCCATTTGCGAGTATCTGGAAGACTGTTATCCCGGCCCGGCGCTTTATCCCGCTGACCTCAAGTCCAAAGCAAAGGCCCGGGAAATTCAGGCGTGGTTGCGCAGCGATTTCATGCCCATTCGAGAAGAACGCTCAACTGAAGTGGTCTTTTTCCAGCGCACTCCGCCGGCGCTGTCGAGCGCCGCCCAGACTGCCGCGCAAAACCTGTTTAGCGCAGTGGAAAAATTGCTGCCGGTCGGCCAGCTATCGCTGTTCCAGCAATGGTCGATTGCCGATACAGATTTGGCGCTCATGCTTAATCGCCTGATTTTTGCCGGTGACGCTGTTCCAGAAAGGTTATCGCAATACGCTGATTGGCAATGGCAACGTCCGAGCGTGCAAGAGTGGGTCAAGCTGCGCAGGCCGGCGTAATGAACCCATTACCGCCCGCCGACTCGCTGCTTAACCACGCGCACGGCTAACATCGACCCTGACCCGTCAGCGTAACCAACGCTGTTTAGCCCCGGATTGCTGCGGGTTTTTTTGCGCCGCCGCAACCCGGCGCTATAGAATCCGGCGTTCCTGCCTGGAGAATTGCGTATGCCAAAAGCCGTCGCCGCCCTGCTGAATGCCCGCTGGATCGTCCCCATCGAACCGGAAGGCCAGGTGCTCGACCATCACGCCCTGATCCTCCAGGACGGTCGCATTCTCGACCTCCTGCCCCAGGCGGAAGCAGCAACCCGCTATGTCGCGGAAACTTGCCTGAACTTGGACCAGCATGTGCTGATGCCGGGTTTAATCAACGCCCACACCCACGCCAGCATGACCCTGCTGCGTGGACTGGCCGACGATCTGCCGTTGATGACCTGGCTGGAAAAGCATATCTGGCCCGCCGAAGCGCGCTGGGTGAATCCCGAATTTGTCGAGGATGGAACCCGGCTGGCCATCGCGGAAATGCTGCGCGGCGGCGTAACCTGCTTCAACGACATGTACTTTTTCCCGGAAACTACGGCGGCAGTCGCCCGCGAAGCCGGAATACGCGCCTGTGTCGGTCTGATCGCTGTGGATTTTCCTACCGCCTACGCCCGCCATCTGGACGAATACCTGGACAAGGGGCTGGCACTGCACCAGGCGGTTAAACTGGAACCCCTGCTCCACACTGCTCTGGCTCCGCACGCCGCTTACACGGTTTCCGCGCCGGCCCTGGAGCGCATCGGTCGGCTGGCGGCGGAGCTGGATATTCCCATTCATATCCATGTCCATGAAACTGCTGCCGAAGTCGCACAGTTCATCGCCCAGCACGGTTGCCGCCCGTTACAACGGCTGGAACAACTCGGTCTGCTGTCGCCGCGACTGCTGGCCGTTCATATGACCCAACTGGAAGCCGCTGAAATCGAGCGGCTGGCCCAAGCTGGCGCACAGATCGCCCATTGCCCGGAATCCAATCTGAAACTGGCCAGCGGCTTCTGTCCCGCCGCCCGGCTGGACGCCGCCGGCGTCAACGTCGCGCTCGGCACCGACGGCGCCGCCAGCAATAACGATCTCGACCTGTTCGGGGAAATGCGTCTGGCCGCTCTGCTCGGCAAGAGCGTCGCCGGCGACGCCGCCGCGCTGCCCGCGACCCGCGTATTGCGCATGGCGACTCTGAACGGAGCAAAGGCCCTGGGGCTGGCGGCGGAAACCGGCTCACTGATTCCCGGCAAGTCCGCTGATGTGATCGCCGTCGATCTCGGCGCACCGGAAACCGAGCCGGTTTATCATCCGCTTTCCGCCTTGGTCTACGCCGCCAGCCGCTATCAGGTCACGGATGTCTGGGTGGCAGGGCGGCGCGTGCTGGCCGACCGGCGACTGACTACGCTGGACCTGACCGAGACGCTCCAGCGGGCGCGGCGCTGGCGCGATCAGATCATCAACCGGGTGTAAAACACCGCTTTCCCAGGTCAAACCGCCCGACCTTCTTTCAATGGAACCCCGAATATGACCTCTGCGCAACCGAACGTGGATTATCAGGAAATCGCTAAATTCGAGGAACTCGCCAGCCGCTGGTGGGACCCAGACAGCGAATTCAAACCGTTGCACGACATCAATCCGCTGCGTCTCGATTATATCGACCAACGGGTGGGCGGTCTGGCTGGCAAGCAGATTGTCGATGTCGGCTGCGGCGGCGGCATCCTCGCCGAGAGTATGGCGTTGCGCGGCGCACAGGTGCTGGGCATCGACCTGGGCGAAGCGCCGCTGGCGGTGGCGCGCTTGCATCAGTTGGAATCGGGCGCGACCCTCGACTATCAACGCCTGGCCGCCGAAGAACTGGCGGAGCGTGAGCCGGCCCGTTTCGATGTCGTCACCTGCATGGAAATGCTGGAACACGTTCCTGACCCGGCCTCGACCATCCGCGCCTGCGCCCGGCTGGTGAAACCGCAAGGGCATGTGATCTTCTCCACGATCAATCGCAATCCCAAGTCCTATTTATTCGTCATCATCGGCGTGGAATATGTGCTGCGCATGTTGCCGAAAGGCACCCACGACTACCGCAAATTTATCCGCCCTTCGGAATTGGACGGTTGGGCGCGGGCCGCCGGACTGACTATTCGGGAGTTGACCGGCCTGCATCATAACCCGCTGACCGGGCGCTACTGGTTGGGGCCGGGCGTATCGGTCAACTATATGGCCCATTGCCGGGCAGAACCCGCCTGATGATCGCCATTGGCGCTGCGCCGCCGGACAGCGTGCTGTTCGATCTGGACGGCACGCTGCTGGACACCGCCCCGGACATGGCGCGGGCGTTGCGTCGGCTGTGCCAGGAATACGGTTGCCCGGAACCGTCTTTGACGGTGATCCGCCCGACGGTTTCCCACGGTTCGCCGGGGATGTTAAAG
>JBDHRB010000081.1:0-8479 GCA_039807355.1 Candidatus Competibacteraceae bacterium | reverse complement strand
GCCAGGTCAATTTCACCATGGGCTGGGTTTACGGGATGAAGGCGTTCACCGCCGCAATTCTCGGCGGCATCGGCAACATTCCCGGCGCGATGGTGGGCGGTTTATTGCTCGGCGTGATTGAGGCATTAGGCGCGGCCTATCTCTCGATTGCCTGGAAAGACGCCATTGCTTTTCTGGTGCTGATTTTGATTTTGATGGTGCGGCCTACTGGATTATTGGGCGAACGGGTGGCGGATAAAATATGAAAAACCGTTTCAAGCCGTTAGCGCTGGCGCTGATTGTCGTATTGCTGGCGATAGCCCCACAGTTTTTCAATGATTATCAGATTGATGTTTTGAATAGTATTGGCCTGTACGCCCTGTTGGCGCTGAGTCTCAATCTGATTTTGGGTGAGGCTGGACTATTTAATATGGGTCACGCCGCCTTTTACGCGATGGGCGCTTATACAGCAGCAATTCTGAATACGCGCTATCAAATTCCTATTTTGTGGACTTTACCGTTGAGCGGATTAGTCGCTGGGCTGTTTGCGTTAGCGGTAGCGCGGCCAGTCGTGCATTTGCGCGGCGATTATTTGTTGATCGTTACCATTGGCGTTGGCGAGATTGTGCGTATTGCGCTGGTGAATGACGTATTCGGCATTACTGGTGGGGCTAATGGTATTTTTGGCGTTAGCCGTCCAAAAATATTCGGCTTGGTGATTCGCAAACCCGAACATTTTTATTATCTGATCTGGGGGTTCGTTGCCCTGACAGTTTTCCTGTTTTACCAATTAAAACAATCGCGGTTTGGCCGGGCGCTGAATTATTTGCGTGAGGATGAAGTTGCAGCGGAGGGTAGCGGCGTCAATACCGCCTATTATAAGCTGGCAGTTTTCGGTTTGGGTGCAGCTTGGGCAGGCATGGCAGGAACTTTATTTGCCGCAAAAATGACGATTATTTCCCCGGAGTCGTTCAGCTTTTGGGAATCGGTAGTTTTGTTCATGATCGTGATTCTTGGCGGAGCAGGTAATATGGCCGGCGTGCTGTTGGCAGCGTTTCTGATTATCGGCTTGCCGGAGCTGTTCCGGGAATTTTCCAGCGCCCGGATGCTGGTATTCGGTCTGGTGATGATGGTGATGATGGTGGTGCGACCCCAGGGATTATTACCGGCGCGAGGGCGATGAATTGAAACCTGTCGAGGATGGATTAACGACTACTATGAATTTTTTTTCTGCTGAAAATAGCATCGCGCTTTTTTGGGAAAAAAACCGCAATGATTTGAAAGAAATTGAAGCTCTTGATTGTGAGTTGCAGAATCATTTTTTGGATAAATTCTCTAATGAATCTGCTTTGAATCGGACTTTGGTCAGCTTTCAGGCGAATAAAACTCGTCCAATTTATCGCTGGTATAAATACAAGGAGGCGTTTTCCGCCAGTCTGGTTGAATATCTGCTGCAACGCTACGGCATTCATCGAGGTCGAATGCTTGATCCGTTTGCTGGCAGCGGTACGGCATTATTCGCCGCCAGTGCTGTAGGACTTGATACCGAGGGTATTGAGTTACTGCCGATAGGGCAGCGGATTATCCATACCCGACAGATTCTGCAAACCGACTTTACCGATGATGATTTGGCAATCCTGAGGCGCTGGGCGGCTGATGCGCCTTGGCGAGAAGCTGAATCAATATGGGTTTTGCCGGAATTAAAAATTACCCGGGGTGCTTATTCGGAGAAGACACACAGACAAATTGAACAATATCTGGGTCAGGCTAAAAAGGAGAGTCCAAAAATTCAATCGGTTCTGGAATTTGCCTTGCTGTGCATACTGGAGGCGGTTAGCTACACGCGCAAGGACGGCCAGTATCTTCGCTGGGATCATCGGTCAGGCCGTAAACAGGGAAAAAAACCTTTTGATAAAGGAGAAGTTTTTGAGTTCGATCCCGCGATCCGCAATAAAATTAATCAATTGGTGCAAGATCTTTCTATTCCCTTGCCAGATCAGAATGATCTTTTTCCAAGATACAATACCACGGGAAACATTCATCTTTATCGTGGTTCGTGTTTGCAGCTTTTGCCGACCTTGAATGGCTGTTCTTATGATGTCGTTTTCACTTCCCCGCCTTATTGTAATCGTTATGACTATACAGGGACTTATGCTTTAGAGCTTGCTTTATTGGGTGTCGGTGAGAAGGATTTAGCACAGCTTCGCCAGGAAATGTTAAGTTGCACGGTGGAAAACCGGGAAAAAAACTTGATAAAAATAAATCCTGTTTGGGAAAATTCGATTGCCGCGATGGATCATCAGAAAAATTTGCGGGCTATTTTAGGTTACCTGAACCATCTTAAAGGAATTGGCGAATTAAATAATAGTGGCATCCCCAGGATGATTAAAGGTTATTTTCATGAAATGGCATGTGTTGTGACTGAGTGCGCTCGCATCCTTAAACCCGGTGGTTTCATGTTTATGGTGAATGATAATGTCCGCTATGCAGGAGCCAGTATTTCTGTAGACATGATATTATCAAAATTCGCAGAAGAATCAGGGTTTTTTGTCGATAGGATTATGGTTTTGCCTAATGGAAAAGGCAATAGCAGTCAACAAATGGGGGAACATGGACGCGAGGCGTTGCGGAAATGTGTCTATGTTTGGAAAAAATGTTAACAGAATAATAAACCAATATGTTTTCCTACCTGAATCATTTGCAATCTAGCGATGAATTAGTTACTCACTACGAAGCAACTCATGCGGGCTTTGTTGCGCTCGCGCTCGAAAAGAATCGTAGAGCAACACCCTATATAGCTGAGGCTAGAGCCTTGGCTAACATTGCATCTACAGCAAAAAAGCCAATTGATTTGCTTAAAATCGCCGGTATTGAAACAGGCTTGCTGACCGCAGCAGGTCTATCTGATAAAGCGTTATCACATTTATCACTCACTAATAAAGAAGAAGCCATTCAGAACCTCATCAAGAATTTTCTTGAACCCGCAGGGGAAAATTTTATTGAAGAACTGGTTTTTAGATTTCTGCTCACTCGTGGCGATAGCCTTGGCGGTTCAATGCGGAATATTGGTGGAGCTTTAGCGCAGAGGAAGTTGACAAGAACCCTTATTGCTTCTTTAACTATCGCTGGTACGCCCTACCGTTGGCAACATAATAAAATAAGAAAGTGGATTGATGATGATAATAGCGATTTTGATATTGAGTTATCACTTCGTGGGTTAAGTTGGAAAAATAATAATGAGTATCGCACAATGATTTATAACTTGACTGTTCCATTATTGAGAAATAATGTCGATATCTGTCTTTTTAATTTGTCTCCTGAAGATTTAGAAAAAACTAAGCATAAAAAAGTAGAATCTTATATGGCGCTAGGTGAGCTGAAAGGTGGAATAGACCCTGCGGGAGCCGATGAACACTGGAAGACAGCACGGGCAGCATTGAGTCGTATTCGTGACGCATTTTCCAAAGTAGGTTGCTCTCCCGACATTTTTTTCATTGGCGCTGCTATAGAAAAGAAAATGGCGACTGAAATATGGAATCAATTAGAGCATGGTATGCTGAAAAATGCTGCTAATTTAAATCAGGAAAATCAGATGATTTCAATAACACGATGGTTATGCGCCTTATGAATTTGATCAATTTATTTCACTCATTTTTGGTTTGATATTCCTATTTATGGACTTGTTGACGCTGAATAACCTGACAAAGAGCTTTGGCGGTTTGACTGCGGTCAAGGAGGTTTCTTTTACCGTCGAGCAGGGCGCAATCGTTGGACTGATTGGTCCCAACGGCGCAGGCAAGACTACCGTGTTTAATCTGATCACCGGTCATTACCGACCCGACCGGGGAGACATCCGTTTTGATGCGGTGTCATTAGTTGGCCTGCGCACTCATCGGATTATTGCTCTGGGCATCGCCCGCACTTTTCAGAACATCCGCTTATTTCAGCGGTTGAGCGCTTTGGACAATGTGCTGGCGGGCCGCCACTACCGGATGCAGTCGGGCATCCTCAGCGCCATGTTGCGGTTGCCAGCCCAGCGCCGCGAAGAACGGCAGGCCACTGAACGGGCTTTGCAGGAACTGGAATTTGTCGGCCTCAGTCACCAGGCGTCCAGCATGGCGCGCAATCTCGCCTATGGCGATCAGCGCCGGCTGGAAATCGCCCGCGCCCTAGCGACTGAGCCGCGCCTGCTGATTCTCGACGAACCCGCCGGCGGCATGAATGAACAGGAAACTGAGGCGCTGATTGGTCTGATCGAGCGGATTCGGCAGCGCGGCGTCACTATCCTGCTGATTGAACACGATATGCGTCTGGTGATGCGCGCCTGTGAGAAATTGGTGGTGCTGGAATACGGCGGCAAAATCGCCGAGGGGCCGCCCGATCAGGTGCGTCTCGATCCGAAGGTGATTGAGGCGTATCTCGGCGCTGAAGATGAACCCTGACGCTATTTTAGGGAGGTCTGCTCCATGTCCGCGCCGGCTCATCCTGGGCGCTAGCAACTGGAAGGCGTTCATCAAGAAGATGATCGGGTCAGTGCGGTTCCCTTCGACGCAATTGCTTTTCCGCTCGGCGATCTGTAGGCGTAATAGCAAGCCTGTTGGTAGCAGCGTCATCTGCGAATAGTTCGCATCCATCAATGATGAATATGGTTATTTCTTCAAAGGATTTGTCTTTGCTATCAAACCGCAAATATTTTGCAATAAGAATGTCATTAAAAAAAGCAATCATTGAGCTTAGGTGAATCATCTACAAACCTGAGCGTTCGCGTGGCGAATCAATGTATTTCTATGCAATTTCTCAATTTTCATCAATCAGTTTCCCAATCAGCAGGTGGGGTTTCAAATGAGATTTACTTTGATATCAGGGCATTGCCAGACCTGCTTGTTGGAGAGATGCAAAAAGAGCCGACAGCGCTAAAACACAATACGGAACACTGGAAATGGAAAGCTGATTTTATGCGTTTGGCTTTAGTTATGTTTGAGTCGGCGCGAGAGGCTATTCTTATCACTAATGCTGATGGTGATATTCTCGCCGTTAATCCGGCTTTTACCGCTTTGAGCGGTTATTCAGAAGCGGAATTGCGAGGACGGAACCCGCGCTTGCTTAAATCAGAATTGCAGTCCATGGCTTATTATGTAACGCTCTGGCAGACTCTGCAACGCGAAGGCGTCTGGCAAGGCGAATTTTGGAATCGGCGCAAGGATGGCGGCTTATATGTGGCGCTGACGATAATCCGCGCTGTGCGTGACCCTGAACAAAGACTGACCCACTATGTGGGCATTTCCACAGATATTACCGAGAAAAAACAAGCCGAGCGAAGGATTGAATATCTGTCCAGCCATGACGCCTTGACTGGCTTGCCTAATCGAACATTATTGACTGAACGGGCGGAGTTAGCATTGGCGCTGGCGGCGCGGCGGCGCGAATCATTAGCTGTGTTATACCTTGATCTGGATCAGTTTAAGGAAGTCAATGATGCGCTGGGTCATGCCGGGGGCGATGCCTTATTAGTGCAGGTGACCAGTCGAATCAAGGCGCTGATTCGTCAATCCGATACTTTATGCCGGATTGGCAGCGATGAATTTGTCCTCCTGCTGCCTGATACTGGGCGAAAGAAAGCTTTAGCAGTCGTGGATCGACTGGTTGCCACTTTTCGCCAGCCATTTACTGTCGCTGGACACAGTTTGCGTGTCACAACCTCAATTGGCATTGCCCTGTATCCGCATGACGGTGCGCAATTTGCCGAACTTCTCAAAAACGCCGATGCCGCTTTATATCAAGCAAAAAAGAATGGACACAATGCGCTGGCTTTTTACGACCGGCAAATGAACATCGCAACTTTTGAGCGTCTGGTGTTGGAATCAGAACTGCGCAAGGCGATTGAATCGGGTCAGCTCCGCGCTTACTTTCAACCCAAAGTGCGCCTGGCGGATGGCGCACTGGTCGGTGCTGAAGCCTTGGTGCGCTGGTTGCACCCTGAACATGGTTTAATTCCACCCGGTCGCTTTATTTCTGTGGCCGAATCGAGCGATTTGATTGTGGCGATTGGCGACTGGATGCTCGATGAAGCTAGTCGTCAATTGGCGCTATGGCGGGGAGCGGGATTGCCGCCATTGACTATCGCAGTCAATTTAGCAGCCCGGCATTTTCGCGCTCCCGCTGGACTGATTGATGGATTGCGTAATCTGCTGGCGGCGCATGGCTTGACCCCGCAATCGCTGGAGTTGGAACTGACGGAATCAACCCTGCTCGATGGCGGGGCTGAAACGGTAAATACTTTGCAGGCGATTCAGCGGTTAGGCGTCGGATTGGCTATTGACGATTTTGGTACCGGATATTCGAGCCTGAGTTATCTAAAGCGTATGCCAATCAAGACGTTAAAGATTGATCAAAGCTTCGTGCGTGACCTGGCGAATGATTCTGACACGCAAATTATTGTCAACACCATGATTGCGCTGGGTCACAACCTGGGGTTAACCGTGATTGCCGAGGGCGTGGAAACCGAGCAACAGCGGCAAATTCTCCACGATCAGGGGTGCGATCTGATCCAGGGTTATCTATTTTCGCCGCCGCTGCCTGCTGAGGATTTTATCGCCTGGGTTCGTCAGTATGCGGGCAACAGCACAGAATCAGCAATCAATCTTGGGCGCAGTGCGCTTGTTTGATGCTGCCATTTTTTCTGGATTGCGCCCTGAGTGAAAATTTTGGAGGTAATCTTGAATAATGCATCTCTTGCCATTGCAGATTCCAGGTTGCCAATTATAAATTGCGCAGATTTTTCATTAGGGATAGATGAATTTAACGAATTATCTGAAATTGATGTAGAGCATAAGATGGAGAAGATCGGTACGCCGCTACATCTAGAAATACTCCCACCGAAAACGGTTGCAGCATTGATTACCCACGTCCCAACGATTGCTCCAGACCTGTCGGTTGGCGAAGTCAGTAACCTGTTTTATCGAAAGCACCAACTTTATTATCTTCCGGTCGTGGAGAATGAAAAACCGGTAGGCATGGTATATCGACTGGATTTCATGAATATCTTTTTATCGCGTTATGGCCGGGAATTATACAGCCGCAAGCCGATTGCGCTGTTCATGGCCGATCCGATACAGATTGAACAGGAAGCGACTCTGGAAGAAGCCAGCCGGCTGGTTACCCGCCGTGCGGACAAGCGTTTTGAGCATCAGGCATTTATTATCACCCATCGCGGCAATTACCGCGGAATGGGCTGGATCATGGATTTGCTGGAGAAAATCACCGATCTGCGGATTCACAGCGCCCGCTACGCCAATCCCCTGACCTTGTTGCCCGGCAATGTGCCGATTCAAGAACGCATGGATGAACAGTTGCAAACGGGTCACCGGTTCGCCGTGGCCTATTGCGATCTGGATCATTTTAAACCCTATAACGATGTGTATGGCTACGAGCGGGGCGACCGCATCATTCAGCAGGTTGGGCGCTTGCTCACCATGCATGTTGATCCGGGTCAGGATTTCGTCGGCCATATCGGCGGTGATGATTTTATCGTCATCTTTCAGAGCGCAGACTGGCAAGAGCGTTGTCAGGCGATTCTCCGGGCATTCGAGCGGAATATCGGCGATTACTACTCTGCGGCGGATCGGGAGCAGGGCGGGGTATGGAGCAAGGATCGTCAGGGGCAACCGATGTTTTTCCCGTTATTGAGCCTGTCGATTGGCGTCGTGCAACCAGACGCGGCGCGTTGCCGCTCCCATCACGAGATTGCGGTGTTAGCGACTGATGCCAAGCGTCAGGCGAAACGCTTGCCTGGCAATGCCCTGTTTATCGACCGGCGGCAGGGCGTGACCTGCGAAAATTCCGCGCCGGACGCCTAGCCTCGTTTCCGCCCGACCGGGTTCATCAGGCATTCCTTTACGCCGGGCTTCCGGCGACAATGGCGCCTTTCCAAAACCGCCTGATCCCGGAATATCTGATGCTGCTGGAAGTTGAAAATCTGCGTGTCCGCTACGGCAATGTTGAGGCGTTGCACGGCGTCAATCTGACGGTCCGCCAAGGTGAAATCGTCACCCTGCTTGGCGCGAACGGCGCGGGCAAAACCACGACCTTGAGCGCGATCAGCGGCTTGCTGCGTCCAGCGGCGGGTGAAATTCGTTTTGAAGGTCGCCCGATTCACAAAACGCCAGCGCATCGACTGGTCAGTATGGGCATTGCCCAAGCCCCGGAAGGCCGGCGGATTTTCAGCACGTTGACCGTTCAGGAAAATCTGAATTTGGGCGCGTTTGCGCAAACCGACCGGGCGCGGATCGCCGAAACCCTGCGCTGGATTCATGAACTGTTCCCGGTGCTGGCGCAGCGCCGCGAGCAACTGGCCGGCACCCTCAGCGGCGGCGAACAGCAAATGCTGGCGATTGGCCGGGCGCTGATGGCCCAGCCGCGCATCCTGCTGCTCGATGAACCGAGCCTGGGATTGGCCCCACTGCTGGTCAAGGCGATTTTTCAGACCCTGTGGGAAATCAAC
>JBDHRB010000080.1:0-8484 GCA_039807355.1 Candidatus Competibacteraceae bacterium | reverse complement strand
CTCCGGCGCATAGCGGGGCCAGCCGTTGCAGCGCCTCGTCAAAGCGTTGTTCATGAGTCAGGGCCAGCGCCGCTTGATAGTCCGCATCCGCCTGGGCGGGCGGCGCTGACGGTGTTGCCGCTGCATCCGGGGCTAGCGGCGGTGCGCTCCCTGGCGCAGTGCGACGCGGCAGCGGCTGTTCCAGCGCCGGTGGTGTCGCCAGCGGGGCTGACGGCGTTGTCGCGGCAAGCTCCGGCGCGGGTTGGCGGTTAGCGGCGGCGCGGCTTGGAGCCAGCTTGCGGAAGAAGAACACCCCGTCGTGTTCCTGGAGGATCAGCAGGCCAAAGTTATTTGGCAGGGTTTCCGTGGCGCCGACGATCAACGCGCCGCCGGGATTGAGCAGGGTGCGCAGGCGTTGCTGAAGGGTGCGCCGGGTTTCCGTATCGAAGTAAATCGAGACGTTGCGAAAGAACACCACGTCCTGCCCGGACCAGTCTTCCGGGTAGCGTTCCGCCAGCAGGTTGAGCGGGCGAAAGGTCACTTGACGGCGCAGGGCCGGGTCAATCTGGTGCTGCTGGGGGTTGAGCGGGGTGAAATAGCGTTCGATCAGCGGCGCAGGCAAGGCGCGGAACGAATAGGCCCCGTAGCATCCGGCCTGGGCTTTTTTCAGGGCCTGGCGGTCTACATCGCCGGCGTTGATCTGAAACAGGCGCTCGGCGGCCTGCCCGTATTGCTCGCGCAGGGCAATGGCGATGGAGTACGGTTCTTCGCCGGTAGAGCAGCCCAGTGAGAGAATGCGCAAGGCGCTGGCCGCGCCCCGCTCCGCCAGCAGCTTGGGGAGCAGGGTTTCGGTCAACAAGCGCAGGTGTTGCGGTTCACGATAGAAATAGGTTTCGTTAATGGTCAGCAGGCTGGTCAGTTCATGCAGTTCGGTCTCATCGACCGACAGGCGTTGCAGATAGTCCGCCGCCGACGGGGTGTGACTATTAGCCATGCGCGTATGCAGCGCCCGGCGCAAGCTATCCTCGGCGTGTTCCGCAAAATGCAGGCCGAGCCGCTGCTTGATGAAAGCCTTGATCGGTTGCAGATTCAAGGCGCTTCTCGTCCGGGGCGCACCGGATCGCCGGCCAGGCGCAGCATTTCATCGGCCAGCGCCGACAGGGGCAGCACAAGCTGGACGCTGCCGGCGTTGATCGCTTCCCGATTCATCCCGTAAACCACCGAACTGGCTTCATCCTGACCCAGGGTGACGCCGCCGGCGCGTTGAATCGCAGCCATGCCCCGCGCTCCGTCCCGACCCATCCCGGTGAGAATCACCCCGACCGCCCGCGCCCGGTAGATTTCTGCAACGGCGTTGAGCGTCACGTCGCAACTGGGGCGATAAATATCGTGTTCGGCGCGGGGCTGAAGATGCAGGCGCTGATCGGGAGTCAGGGTCAAATGGCTGGTCGAATCGGCCAGATAGATGCGTCCGGCGCTCAGGGGTTCGTCTTCGCGGGCCAGAGCCACTGGCAGCGGACAGAGGTCGTTCAGCCAGGTGGCCATGCCGGCGGCAAAGCCGTCGGAGATGTGCTGCACCACCAGCACCGGGGCCGGAAAATGGGCGGGCAGCCGGGGCAACAGTTGGGCCAGGGCTTGCGGGCCGCCGGTCGAGGCGGCAATGGCGAATACCCGCCCGCCGATTGTGTTGCTCGCCGCCCCGCCCGGTCTGCAATGCTCACTGCGGCAAGAGCGCAGCGGATGCAGGGTCGGCAGCGCCGCGCTATCCGGTTCCAGCGGGGCGCGTTTGCCGCGAATGTGGCGGATCACCGGAACCCCGGCCAGCATTTTCAGCCGGGCGCTGAACGCTGCGCCATCGTGCATGGTGGGTTTTGGCGTCGCCTCCAGAGCGCCCCGGGCCACCGCCGCCATGGCGCTGCGGGCATCAGTGACATCGGAGAGCACCAGAATCGGCGTGGGCCGCACCGCCATGATCGCTTCAATCGCGTCCAGGCCGTTCATCTCCGGCATTTGCAAGTCCATGGTGATGATCTGCGGGCGCAGCGCCAGCGCCTGGGCCAGCGCTTGCCGGCCATTTTCGGCTTCGCCGCAGACCGTCAGACTGTCCGAGGCGTCGATCAGCGCCCGGATCAGCGCCCGCGCTATGGCGCTGTCATCGACCACCAGTACCCGCACCTTGGACATGTCATGCAACCGGCAGGGCGACTGGCGTTGCCGCTGCGTCGGGATTCTTGTTCAGGGTGAACCGCCCGACCTGTTCCTTGAGATCAGCAGAAAGGTGGGTCATTTCCTGGGCGATGTCGGCGATGCGCCGCACCGAACGGGCGGTATCCGAGCTGGCGGTGACAATCTCGCGCAGGGCGATGACCACCTGACTGCTGGCGGTCTTTTGCTGCTGGGTGGAGAAGCTGATTTGCTGGGCGGAGCGGGTGGTTTCGCTGGCCCCGTCCACCAAAGCGCCGAGAAAGCCGGCAGTGCGCGAGGATTCGTCCATGCCTTGCTGAATGCCCAGTGCGCCTTTTTCCGAGGTGATGACCAGGCGGCTGATCGCCTCTTGAATTTCAGCGACTTTTTTCTCGATTTCTTCGGTGGATTCGGTGACGGAATCAGCCAGCCGGCGAATCTCCGCCGCCACCACGCCAAAACGCTTGCCGGCTTCTCCCGCCGAGGACGCTTCCAGCGCGGCGTTGAAGGCGATCAACTTGGTCTGGTCGGCCACCGTATTGATGATCTTCATGATCTTGGAGATTTCCTTGGACTTGCCGCCCAGGCCGACGATTTCGCTCAGGGCGTTTTGATTGTCATTGCGAATGTCCTGCATTTTCGCCACCAGCCGCTGCATGGCTTCAGCGCCCTGTCGGCTGTCTTCGTAAGTGTGTTTGGCTATAGCCACCACCGATTCGGAATATTCGGCGATCTGGGTTGAGGAAGCGGAGAGTTCTTCCATAGTCGAGGTGATCTCCGCGACCGAGGCGGACATTTCGCTGGAGGTGGCTGCCTGACTGTCAACCGCCTGGGCGATGTCCTGCGCCGCCGCATACACCGCGCCGGCGTTGGCCTCGACCTGGGCCACCAGGGCGTGCAGGTGTTGGCGCATCTGGTTGGCGGAGTGAGCCAGACCAGCCAGTTCATCGTTGCCGTCCACCAGAATGCTTCCGGTCAGGTCGCCGGCGGCCACCCGATCCACCCCAGCCGCCAACAGACCAATCCGCCGGGCCAGAGGGCGGGCGGTGAATACGGCCAGCGCCAGACTGAACAGCAGGACTAAAACGCCGATCAGCCAGGCTTGCCGGGTGGTCTGCTCCAGAGTCTGCTGGTGGCGGCTGCGATCCATCGCTACCTCGATCACCCCCAACGGCGCCCCGGAATAGTCGTTGACCGCGGTGGCGTACACCGACAGGGTAACGCCGTTGCGCGTCACCTGGGTCAGTTGCGGCGTTCCGGCAAAAGCGGCGTTGATCGCGGCGGCGTTGAGCAGCGGCTGATCGCCTTGGGTGCTGGCGAAGGTCTTGATGGCGCCGTCGCGGATCAGGTGGAGACCGGCGTCAACCCCGTAATTGGTTTTGAAGGCGGCGAAAAAGGCCGGGCCGAACGACATGCCGAACTCGACCGAGCCGAGATGTCGTCCCTGATATTCCAGCGGCACCATGCCGCGTGCGCCCAGATCGGCAACCCCGATCTCCAGACCGCGCTGCGGTTTATGCGCGGTGTTGGTCGCTACCACCGAATGGCGGAAACCGGACAGGTCGTCGCCATATTTCTCCGGCAGGTGCAGCCGCAGAAATGAAGTCGCCGGCGGCGTGTGAAACTGGAACTGGACAACGCCATAATCCGCCGCCAGCGCCTGATAGGCCGGCAGCAGTTGCTGGCGCAAACCCTCCCGGTCGCCGGCGGCGAAGCGTTGCTGAATATCCGGGATATGGGCTACCAGTGCGCTCAAGGCTTGCGCCAGACGGGTTTCGGCGGCGATATTGAGCTGGATAGTGTTGGCGTACTGGCGCAATTCGGCCAGTTCGGCAGCCTGAATCAACGTTTTCATGTGTTGCAGATTGCCGTAGGTCAACACCGTGACCGCCAGGATAATCGCAATCGCCATGCTCAACATGATGTTGGCCCACAGGCGGAGATTTTTAAACATCGGGGCGCTCTTAGTCTCGCATTTGCTGCACCAGGCGCGGATTAGGCGGAAATCTCGCCGTATTGATCAGCGCGGCTTGGCTTGGAATAACCATTTTCGTATAGTTCGCGGAAAATGTCTTGCGCATTCCGTGGCGTTCTCTACACCGGCGCTCAAAGCCGGCTCAATGTTTCCGGGAGCGATTTTATCCGCTGACCGGCCCACCCCACCCGCTCTGATGAGAAAAACCTGAAAATGAGCCATTCTGCGCTGACGCCCGAAGCACTAAGCACTCCATCTACGGGCGGTGAACCGGCAGATAAACGCCGGTTTTTCTGGGTCATTGTTCTGGGATTTTTTATTGATCTTGTTCTGATGGATTTTTTGCATCGGCAGGGATTTTTATTCAGCGCGGCGCATAGCGTTGGTTTTATCGCAGCCTTAGCGATGATGAGTCTGATTTGGCGGTTTTATTTACCCGCTCATCGGCCAGCCGCGAAGCGCAGAGGGCAGCAGTTTTACCCATGGATAATTGCAAGCTTATTGCTGTTGTTTTTACGCGGCGGGATTTTATCCAGCGCGGTTGATGTCGGTGGATTTTCGCCAGGATTTGGATTTTTAATCTGTACAGCGATTACGTGGGTTTCATTTTATTTTATCATTGTTTTTTATGGTTTATCCGAGCGATCAGTTGCAGATCAGGCTGAAAAAAATCAGCGTTATTTCTTGATCGGCATTGTGCTTTACTCAATAGTGCTTCGCTTCTTTTATTTAGGGACTCCAGAGCTTTTTTATGAGGAAGCTTATTATTGGAATTACGCAAAACATCTCGACCTCAGTTATCTGGATCACCCGCCATTAGTCGCCTGGCTGATCGGACTTTCCAGCGCAGGATTGGGCGATCATGAATTTGCCGTTCGTTTCAGCGCCTGGGTGTGTTGGCTGATTACAGCCGGTTTCATCTATCGACTGACCAGCATTATTTATCAGGAACAGGATGCTCTGCGCAGCGTCGCCCTGGTTGCCGTACTGCCGATTTTTTTCGTCACCGGTTGGATAATGACCCCGGATGCGCCGCTGATGGCTTGTTGGGCGGCGCTGGTCTATTTCCTGTACCAGGCGCTGATCCTTGAAAACAGAAGTGCCTGGTTTTGGGCGGGAATCGCTCTGGGATTGGGGATGCTGGCTAAATATACTATTGTCCTGGTCGCTTTAGCCGCGCTTTTATGGGTTATTGCCGACCCACGCGCCAGAAAATGGTTGTGGCGGCCAGAACCCTATCGGGCGGTGCTGATCGCTGTGATCTTGTTTTCTCCAGTGATCTTTTGGAATGCGCAACACGATTGGGCATCCTTTCTGTATCAAAGCCAAAATCGGATGGCGGAACGTCCAGAATTTTCTTTAGATGATTTTATCCTCAGTATTATTCTTCTTTTAACGCCAAGCGGATTTTTCTCAGTGATCCTGATTTATTGGTTCAGGAAAAATCTGCCGCCAAGTTGCGCTATCGCCACGCCAGACCCGACACAGGCAGCCGAGGCTAACGCTGAATCGTATGGCAAACGCTTATTATTGATTCTGACCATTATTCCTTTCGCTGTTTTCGCATTAACCAGCGTGTTTCGGGAAACTAAATTCCATTGGACTGGACCGATTTGGCTGGCGCTTTTACCGTATATGGGATTGCTGATAGCGCCCAATCTAGCGATAGGCGCACCGCGTTTATGGCGATGGGTGCAGCGCAGTTGGCCGCCGACGTTATTAGTTTGCCTGTTATCCTATGGCGCGTTCCTGCATTATGTGACCCTGGGATGGCCTGGCGTTCCTTATCCATCGGGATTATTCCTGTTAGGCTGGTCCGGTTTTGGCCGGGAAATTCAAGCGCTGGCCGATCAGTTTCAGGCCAAGACCGGGGAAAGCGTGCTGGTAGTCGGCATGGATAGAAACCGTATCGCCAGCGGATTGGCGTTTTATCAGAATAAGGCGCTGCACTCTTCCGCCACTGAGGGCGATCCGGCTTGGCGACGCACCTCAAGCTGGCATCTCTTTGATCGAAAAGGTTTGATGTATGAATACTGGTTTCCCCAGCGCGAGCAGGAGAATAAAAATCTGTTGCTGGTCAGTAAGAATCCGCTGGATTTATCCGACGATGCGATCCTGACCCGGATTAACAATGCTGAAGAGATTAAACCGATTACGCTGTGGAAAAACCGCCGACCGGTTGGGCAATATTATTACCGCCAGGTTCAGGGTTATCGCAGCACGGTTCAGAGCGCACCCCCTTTTGCAAAAGGTCAACCTGATTGACTGAAAAAATCCCGGTGAATTTCCTGAAAATATCCATTCCGGCTATCGGCTTGACTGAGCCGATGAAGTTGTTGATTCGATTGCTGGTTACAGCGTCGATTTTTGTGGTGATTTTTCACTCAGTTGATTTTGAGCAAATTTGGCGGATTTTGCACCAGGCTAATCTAAACCTGTTGCTTGTATCCTTGCTGATGCAATTCGGCAGCACCACTGCTTCTGCTTATCGCTGGCAATTGATTATGCATAATCTGCGTTTTGGTCAGTCGTTTGCTTTTTATTGGCGCAGTTATTTCAAGGCGATGTTTTTTAATCAGGGATTGCCGACTACGATTGGCGGCGATGTGCTGCGAGTGCTGGATATGGCTGACCAAGGCTTTCGTAAGCGGGACAGTCTGTATGGAGTCTTTTTGGATCGGATTGCCGGGTTGATGGCGCTGATGTTGCTGAATTTGATCGCCTATCTGTTTAACCCGGATTTGCTGCCGGTGCAGATTTATTATCTGACCTTAGTGTTGGCAAGCGCGGGATTGCTGGCTTTTGCCGTCTCATTTTATTTCAGACGCTGGCGCTGGCTGGATGCTTATCCAGCGCTGGCAGTCATGAAAATCCTCGCTGAAAAGCTCTATCAAGCATTTTCCATGCAGCGTATCCGCTTGCTGGTTGCTTCGATGTTAATTCCCCTGTTGGCAATTTTAGGTTTTTTTATAACCGGCTGGGCGCTGGGACTGCGCTATGATTTGGAAACTTACTTTGTCATTGTGCCGCCGGCAATTTTATTGACGGTGATTCCGGTTTCTTTGGCGGGATGGGGCGTGCGCGAAGGAGTTTTAGTCGCCTTGTTTTCCTTGATCGGCGCGGATAAGGCGGCGGTTCTTACCATGTCAATTTTGTATGGGTTGACGTTGATTGTTGTCAGTTTGCCCGGATTTTTGATTTATCTTGGCGGTCGGCAGCGCTTGCCGATGTCCGACCGGTTAAACTAGCCCTTGCACAAGTTTTCTGCTCTGGAAAAGGCGGCTTGATGAACATCAATACGATGCGCAATATTGATTATTTTGCCGGAATCCCGCTGTGCTTTCTGACCACGCTGCTGATGCGCATTGTTCAGGTTTTTTCCAGAAAAAAAACCCAGCGCCCGCAAACAGTGCTGTTTATCGAACTATCGGAAATGGGCAGCGCCATTCTCGCCGATCCAGCCATGCGAAAAATCCGCCAAGCCGCGTCAGCAGAGCTGTATTTTCTGATTTTTCAATCGAACGCCGCCAGTTTGCGCTTGTTAAATACGATCAGTGAAAAAAATGTTTTTACCCTGCGCACGGATGGATTTTTTCATCTGACCATAGATACATTGCGCTTTTTAATCTTGGCGCGGCGCAAGCGTATTGATACGGTGATTGATTTGGAGCTGTTTTCCCGGTTTAGCGCACTGCTGACCGGCTTATCTGGAGCGGCAAACCGAATTGGCTTTCACGCCTTTTATAATGAGGGTTTGTATCGCGGCGATTTGTTGACGCATCGCGTGGCGTATAACCCGCATCTGCATATTGCCAAGAATTTTATCGCCTTGGTCAATGCCGCGCTGGCGGATAGTCAGGAGCTGCCGTTTTCCAAAACGCAAATTGCCGATGATGAAATCCGCCTGGCTCGCGCCGAGGTCAGCGCAACGGCGCTGGCCGCGATGCAGGAACGGATTCGGCGCGAATATCCGCCCTATGATCCGCAGCGGCATCGCATCGTCTTGATCAACCCCAACGCCAGTGATTTGTTGCCGCAACGGCGCTGGATGGCCGAAGGTTTTGTCGCGGTGATGCGCGGCGTGTTGGCCGAGGACCCGGCGCTGCTGGTGCTGATTACCGGCGCTCCTGACGAACGCGAACAGGCGGAGCAGCTCAGGCGACAGGTCGGCGAGGGGCGCTGCGTGAATTTCGCCGGTTGCCAGCGCCTGGAGGAGTTGCCGGCGCTGTATCAGATCGCCGAAATGATGTTGACCAATGATTCAGGCCCCGGCCATTTTGCGGCGGTGACCGGGCTGCGCACTTGGGTCATTTTCGGCCCGGAAACGCCGCGCCTGTACGGTTCGC
>JBDHRB010000079.1:0-8486 GCA_039807355.1 Candidatus Competibacteraceae bacterium | reverse complement strand
GCATGTTGCTGTGCATCGGCCCCAGCAATCAGGAAGTTAAAACCCTGCCGGAGATGGTGTATGACTGGATCGCCAGCACCCACGGCGCTACCCCGGAACTGCGCACCCAACAACCGACCGCGCTGTTTCTGGTGTTGACCAAATTCGACATGGAGTTTGAAGAGAAGGCCGGCGAACGCTCCCCGGAAGGGCGCTGGACCACCCGGCTGGACAGTTCCCTGCTCAACTTCTTCGGCAAACAGCACGAATGGCCGCGCCAGTGGGATACGCAGGGCGGGTTCCGCAACAGCTACTGGTTGCGCAACCCCAATTTCAAGGCCAAGCACATGTTCGACTACGACGCGCAAGGTCGGGAAATCGGGATTCGTCCCGGCGAAAAGTCGCGCATTGAGATGTTCCGCGCCGCCTTCCTTCAGGATCAGCACGCCAATCGTCATTTCCGCATCCCGGCGGAAGCCTGGGAAGCCGGGTTTGCCCTGAACGACGGCGGCATTACCTATCTGGCGCAGAATCTGCGCCCGCTGTGCAATCCAGAATTGAAACGTCGGCAACTGGCCGGACAGGCGGCGCAACTGCGGGCGCAAATGGCCGAGCGCATCGATCATTACTATGTCAGCGACAACCCGGAGCTGGAGCTGGAAAAGCGCCTGGAAGCGGCGCGGCTGGTGGCGGCCTGTCTGATTGATTGCGCCGGGGCACAGCGTTTTGGCGAACTGCTGCGCACCTTGCAAACGGATAGCGATGATCTGGAGGGTATCTATTACCGGATCGAAACCCGGGTGCCGGATGAACAGCAGGCGGTCGGCGGGCCGACCATTGGCGCGGCGGTGGATACGCAAAAAATGAAGGCGCTGTTGGGGTTGAGCGCACCGGGCGCGGGCGAGGAACTGCGCAAGGATGACGCCGCGTTGTTTGCCCGCGAGACCGTGGCGGAATGGATGCAGGACTTGCAGGATTTGAGCGGCGATCTGTCGCGCTGCGATTATTACCGAACGCCGCCGGCGCTGATGGCAGAGTTCATCAAGGAACTGATCAGCGGTGCGCAACGCCTGAAGCTGGAGGAGCGGATCGTCGCGCAGACCCGGCAGGTCACCGGCTTTCGCATGAAGTTCGAGCAGATCGTGGCGCTGCCGGCCCGGCTGACCGCCAACCTGCTTAACAGCTACATCGACTTCCTCGGCTATGAGGCTCTGGCGCTGGATCAGCGGCCGCATCTGGCGTTGGAAAGCGGTCCGCGCCCAATTTTTCCGCCCCGGCCCGCGCCGCACGGCGGCCCGCAGTTGAGCGAGCAGCAATCCACTTACGATCAGGACTATTACACCGACTGGATTCGTGCGTACCTGGATTTGGTCGAGCGCAACGTCCGGTTTCATGACGGCGCGGAAATCGACCTGGCGGCGAATCGGCGCTTGGGTGAGCTGCTGGGACGGTTGCGGGCGTCCGGTTGAGCGACCGGGCGCTGCGAAGAACCGACGGTCTACAATCAAGGGCCGGGGAAACGTTGCATCCCCGTCATTCGCCCGGTTTCCTGGAGAATCTGATGTCCACGCTTGCCGTCCGCGTTTCCGAAGACCCGCATCGTCCCCTGGGTCACGCTATTGTCACCGTCGAGGGCCTGCCGCGCACTCTGGAAACTTTTGAATTCGCCCTGAGCCGTCACGGTTTCGCCGCCAACCATCTCGGCCCCGACGGCTGGCAGGGCGCAGAATCCTGGTTGTCGCCGGAAGAAGTTTGGTACAGCGGCGACGTGCTGAAATTCGTCATCCATCCTGATCTGGCATTCCAGTTGGAAAATATGCCCTACCGGCTGGCGGTGCGCGGCCAGGGGTTGCCGACCGTCGCTACCGTGACGTTTGTCTGGCCGCTGGAGCTGGAGGTCGAGGCAGGCGTCAGCGAGGGCGAGCGGCAGGTGATTGGGGGTGCGCCGGTCGGTTCCGCGCCGAAAATCCAGACGCCGCCGCCGGCAGGGTCGCCGTTGCCGGAACTCAGCCAGGCCGATTTGCCGATTCCCGACCTGCCGATTCCCGATCTCAGCGGCGCGGTGGAGCTGGACGATGATTTGCCGACCCGCCCGGTGCGCGTCACGCCCCCGGCCATCGCCGACGCCGATGAAGAGAATTTGCCGACGCGGGTAGTCGCCCCAGGGGCGAAATCCGCGCTGAACCGTTGGGATTCTTCGCCCACCCGGCGGGTGGACGGGCGGGTGATTTCCACGCCGCTCGGCAGTGAAGAGCGGGTGTTTGGCCCGCGCAGCATCCCCCAAATTCTGTCTGAGCCGATTACTGCGCCGCCGCCGCATCCGGCGCCGCCGCCTTCCGCGCCGGCATCGGCGCCGCCATTAGTAGCTGAATCACCGCCCACGCCGCCCAGCCCGCCGGGCGTATCGCGTCGCCATCCGTTGGTATGGGTGCTGGCGATTGCAGCAGTCGCAGCCGTTGCGGCGGCGGGCGGGTGGTGGTTCGCTGTTCGCCCGGCCTCGCAGCCGTCCGCGCCTTCGCTGCAACATCCTGCCGCTACGCTTCCGAAGTCTGCGCCGGAACCCGCGCCGTCCCCGGAGCCGAGGCCCGCGCCGGAGCCGCGTCCAGCCCCGGAGCCATCTCCCGCCCCGGAACCGCACCCGGCCCCGGAACCCGCGCCCGCGCCGCGTCCTGAGTCAACCCCGACTGCGCCGCCGGGTTCCCAACGCAGCCTCGACGACGCCTTAAAATCGCAGTTCGATCCCACCCTGCAAGACCTGGAGAGAGGGCTGCGCCGTTGAATCACCTGATTCGGAGTGTTCTGATGAAGCGCCTGCTATTGGGTTTGCTGTTCCTGTTCAGTCTGGCCGGAGCGGCCAGGGCGGATGACGCCAATGCGCAATCCATGGGCATGGTGACCGGCTCGCGGACCGGCACCTATATTCAATTTGGCAACGACATCGCCGGCGTCGCCAAAACCGTGGGCTTGAACATCGTCGTCAAAGATTCCCAGGGTTCGATTGAAAACATCAAGCGGATGAACAGCAAGGAAAACGCCGCGCTGGGTATCGTCCAGTCCGACGTGTTGGGCTTTCTCAGCCGCTCGGAAAGCGCGGAGATGCGTCAGGTCGCCGCCCGGCTGCGGCTGATTTTCCCGTTCTATAACGAAGAAGTGCATCTATTCGCCAACAAATCGATTCGCTCGATCAGTGATTTGCAGGGCAAGCGGGTGTCGGTGGGCGAGCCGGGCAGCGGCAACTGGCTGACCGCGATGAATTTGCTGCAACTCACCGGGGTCCAACCGGCGGAATTATTGAAACTGCCGCCGTTGCAAGGGGTGACCGCAGTGCTGAAGGGCGAGGCTGACGCCATGTTCTATGTGGCCGGCAAGCCGGTCAGTCTGTTTACCAAGGTGGGCAATTTGATCACCCAGCCGGAATTTGCGGCGATGCTGGCCAATGTGCATTTCGTGCCGCTGGATGATCCGCGCCTGTTGCGCGAGTACGGTTCGGCGATCATTAACAAGACCGATTATGACTGGCTGGCGGAAGACACGCCGACGATTACGGTCAAGGCGGTGCTGATGAGTTTCGACTTTTCCAGCAAGCAGACGCCCTACTTTGTCCAGCGTTGCCAGCAATTGGCGCAACTGGGCCAGGCGGTGCGCGCCCAGTTGGGTCAACTGCGTCAAACCGGCCATGCCAAATGGAAAGAGGTGAATCTGGATGAAAAAGTGGGCAACTGGCCGCTGGATGCCTGTTCGCGCCGTGCGGCGCAGCAGGGCGAATCGAACCTCGATTTGACCCGTGAGTTGGAAAAACTGTTGCTGAATCAGCAGCAAGGGCCGGTCTGGAAAATTCCGGCGGCCTGAACGTCAACCCTATTAACGAGGCATGGCGGCCATGGCGGAGCAGATTCTTTTAAGCAGCGTTGCCTTTGACGGGGTACGGGAGACCGGAGGATTCGGTCAGCCGTTACATGCGTTGTACCCGCAAATTCGTGCGGTGCTGGCCAGCGAACTGGGATCAGACACTGCGGATTTACTGGCCGAGCCGGTGGTGGATCGCCTGCGCAACCGCATCGACTGGTACACCGAGGGCGACCCTGAGCAAACCCCAGTGGCGTTGAGCGATCTGTCTGAGGCGCAGAGCCAGCCGATTTTGCAGCAGATTGACCTCCGGCTGGCGCGGGGGCGGGAAATGGCCGAGCGTTATGCGGCTTCTGGCGACCCGCAGCGGATGCAACTGGCGGTGATGCTCAAGGCGGTGCTGAGTCCGCCAGCGGCGGCAGATGTGTTTCTCGTTAATGATCGGCCGGTAGTCGCGCATTGGGGGTTTTCGTCGGATCGTCGCTGGCCGGCGGCTCCGGGCGTATCCATCCACAGCGCACTGGCTTTTTCCGATCCGCCCTCCGAGGGTATGCCGGACATCGCCATTCCTCAATGGGAAGCGGCGTCCCTGCATTTGAACCCTGCCGAGGCGGCGACCCCGACAGAACCGGCGGAAGCGCCGCCACCGTTGCAGCCATCCGCGCAGTCGGCGGAACAAGCCCGATCTACGCCTGCTTCGCCGCCTGAACGATTATCCGAGTCGGCGGCCAATCCGCCAGCGGAGTCGCCAGCGACGCCCCCCGATGTTGCGCTGGCGGTGCCGCCGCCGCCGGTTGAGGAACGCGAATCGCCAGCGGTTGATGCGCCGCAAACCGCCGTGCGTTATGTGGTGGTTGGTTCCGGGTATTTCTGGAGCGTTGCCGTCCTGGCGTTGCTTTTGGCGCTGGGCGCGCTGGTTTGGCGCATGACCTCGCGTGATGCAGCCGGTGCGCTGGCGGATGAGGCGGAGTCAGCGGCGCTGGCGGAGGCGCGGCAAACCGAACAGGCTTTGCGCCGCCGCTTGGAGGAACGCTTGGCGACGCTGACTGAACAGCGTCGTCAATGCCCAGCGCCGTTGGGCGCAGAACCTGCGTCGGCAACGCCAGCCGCGTCATCTGAACCGGTATCGGCAACGCCAGCCGCGTCATCTGAACCGGTATCGGCAACGCCAGTCGCGTCATCTGAACCGGTATCGGCAACGCCAGCCGCGCCTGCCCAATCACTGCCGGGAACGCCAATCGCGCCTGCCGAATCGCCGCCAAATCGCCTTGCACCATCCGCCGGCCTGGAAGCCGCGCTGGCCCCGGATACGCAATCAACCCGGCAAGATTCAACCCGGTCGGCTGGAACTTCGCCAGTGACTGATGCAGGGCAAACCCAGCAGGATTCAACCCGGTCGGCTGGAGCTTCGCCAGTGACTGATGCAGGGCAAGCACCGCTGGCGACCGCTCCCGAAGCGCCGGCAGCGCCAGCAGTTCCGACTTTGGAAGCTGCGTTGAACGATGCGCAACCGGCTGGCGCTGTACCGCCTGCCGAGCCGGTCAGCGCCCCAGCGACGCTGGCCGAACCCACCCCGGAAGAACGGCAAGAATTTACCAAGCGTCTCTCCGCGAGCGGTGCGGCCAGCGGCGAAGTCACCGCGACCCTGTTCTGGGACGGCCATGCTGATCTGGACTTGGTGGTGCGCTGTCCGTCGGGGCAAACTCTGGATTATCTGACGCCGCAAGGTTGCGGCGGCACGCTGGATGTGGACGCGAACGCAACCCGCGAGCATTTGAGTGACAAACCGGTGGAAAATATTTTCTGGCCAGCCGGGCAGGTTGCGCCGGGTGCTTATAAAATCGCCGTTCGCTATGCGCCGCGCAAGGACGAGCGTAATCCACAGCCGACCCCGTTTCAGATTCGACTGATCCGCGATGGTCAGGAACAGGTGTTTAAAGGCGTCGTTCGCCCGCAGCGGACCCTGCCGATTGCTAATTTCACTGTAGGGGAGCGCTAACCCATGGCTGGAGTAGAACAGGGGCAGTTCCACATTTATGCCGCTGAAGCCGCGATTCCCCGTTATCAGCGCGCCTGGGTCTGGGGAACGACCGCCTTGGCGATTTTACTGTGTGGCGCGATTGCAGGTTGGCTGTTGAGCGGGATAACGCCGTTCAACGCGCTATCCGCTGGCGCGGCGCTCACCGAGCAAGAGCAACTCAACGCCCGGCTGCGCGAGCGCATCGCCCAGTTGGAGCAAGCCCTGGGCGGCGATCCCTGTGCGCTGCAAGCGCTGGAAGCGTTGCGCCAGGACGCCCAGCGTTAAAAAAATCCATCAATTTTGATGTTGCGAGAGGTGCATAAACCCATGGCGGATTTTTCCATCCAGGTGGACTGGCGGCGCACGACGCCGGATTTTGATCCAAAGACCTTTGATCGCAGCCACCTTTGGCGCTTGGCCGGCGGGCAGACCGTGCAAGGCTCGGCGGCCCCGGATTATTCCGGCGATCCCAATAGGAGTAACCCTGAAGAAGCATTACTGGCGGCCTTGTCGAGTTGCCACATGCTGACTTTTCTGACCATTGCCGCGCTGAGGAAACTGGTGGTGGATCGTTATGAGGATGAACCGACCGCCGAGCTGGGGAAAAACCCCAAGGGGAAAATGATGGTGGCGCGTTTGACTCTGCGGCCCCGGGTGGTGTTTAGCGGCGCTGTCCAGCCCGATGCGGATACCGTTCAGGAACTGCATCGCAAGGCCAAGGAAAACTGTTTTATCGGCAATTCGCTGCTCAGTGAAATGGCGGTGGAGCCGCGCTTTTAGGGTTGCATCACCGCCTTGGTTACCCTATAAATCCGAATCCGACAATCGGCAGCAAGAGGTTGAAGAGAGGAGTATGCAGCGGTTCAGCAAACAGGTTTTTTTGCTCGGCGCGCTGGCCTGGTTAATGAGCGGGTGCGCGCCAGCCCCGGTCCAGGAGACGTCGCCGCCGATAGCGGCCATTCCTGATTCGGTTCCCCGCGAACCCTGGTTGTTGGTGGATACCCGCATGGATCAACTGAAGATCATGCAGGGCAACCGTCCGGTTGAAGTGTTCCACCAAGTGGCTTTGGGCAGCAGCGGAGCCGGACTTAAGCATCGGCGCGGCGACAACAAAACTCCGACCGGGGTGTTCCGGGTCGGCTGGATCAACGACCACAGCCGGTTCAAGCGCTTCATTGGCCTGGACTATCCCAATCTCGATTATGCCGAGCGCGCATTGCGGGACGGGCGGATTAACCGCAGCATGTATGAACGGATCCGCGCCGCCTGGCTGAACGGTCACCGGCCGCCGCAAGACACCCCGCTGGGCGGGCAAATTGGCATTCACGGCGTTGGGGCCGGCAACCCCAGCGTGCATAGCGCCGGCATTGATTGGACCAGCGGTTGCGTGGCCTTGGATAACCGGCAGATTGATGCGCTCAGGCCATGGGTGAAAGTCGGTATGCGCGTGGAAATCCGCTAGGTCCGGTATCATTTTTACTACTGTTCGCAAATTGAAATTCCGTTATATAATGGCTCTTGTTGTGTAGCGACAATAATTAGTTGCGTAGAGGCAACATTGTCATCACACGAGTGCTGCTTTGTTTGTCATGATGATATCGAGGAGTTGAAAATGTCTGTGAAGACCCTGAGCAAAATTGCCCTGCTGACCCTGGTGGCTGGTCTGACCGTCGGTTGCGCCAGCACCAGCGACCTGAAAGCCGTGCAGCAGGACGCCGCTGAGGCCAAGTCGATGGCGCGTAATGCGCTGGATACCGCCAATGAGGCCAAGTCGATGGCTATGGACGCCAAGTCGGTGAGCATGGCCACCGAAGAGAAGATCAACCGCATGTTCAAGAAGTCGATGTATAAGTAAGCTGAAACTTCTGCGGTAGGACGTAAAAAAACCCGCGATCTTCGGATCGCGGGTTTTTTAATGGCTGGGCGAATTTACAAGCGATCAGGCGAATAGGGTCGTTGCGCCGCAGGGGGCGTCACTGACGGGGGTTCGGCAGTTGCCGGATAGGGCGGCGGATACTCTGGCCGACGCGGCGCGGATCCGGGGGCGGCGGATGCAGGCCGATAAACCGGAGGGCGGACCGCGCTAGGGGCCTGACGGTCGTAGAGCAGAACGTCCTCATCGTAGGAGCGGGGCGCGCTTGCTGGAGTCGCAGTCCGCTGGACAGGCTCGGTCGATGGCGTCGGAGCCGGGTAAGCCGGATAAGCCGGATAAGCTGGCTGGACTGCGGCCACCGGCGGCGTAGCGCCGGGCAACGCCGCTATCGACACCGGAATACCGCTCAATTGCTCAATCGCCGCTTCCAGCGCCGCCGGATCAATGCCCGGCATGTCCGGCCCGGTTTTGGCGATTACCGCCCGGCTGGCTTGCTCCAGCGTGACCTTGATCGGAATGTTGTCTTCTTCCAGCGGTTCGTGGGCTTCAACCAGCCAATGGCCGTTGATGCGTCCCACCTTAACCGGCTGGTCGATCATCCGCAGCGGCGTGCCGACCGGCACCATGTTAAACACCTTCTCGATGTCTTCCGGGTACATGCGCACGCAGCCATGGGTAACGCGCATACCGATGCCATTGGGCCGGTTAGTGCCATGAATGAGATAGCTGGGCAGCGCCAGGCGCAGGGCGTGACGGCCCAGCGGATTG
>JBDHRB010000078.1:0-8499 GCA_039807355.1 Candidatus Competibacteraceae bacterium | reverse complement strand
TCCCATTGAGTGAAACTGCGTTCGGTTTGCGGGAACAGGCGAAAAGCATCTTTTAAGCCCAAATCCAGCAAGCGCCGGAACGCCGCCCGCTCCGGCTCGCTGCACAGCACTTGCCCGGCCCAGGCGACCGGATCATGCACATCCCGATCCTCCGGGGCAATATTGAAATCGCCCAGAATGATGAGATGGGAATGCGCGGCGTATTCCTGCGCCACCCAGGCGATCAGCCGTTCCAGCCAGGCCAGCTTGTAGGCGTATTTGTCCGAGCCGACCGCTTGGCCGTTGGGAATATAAAGATTCAGCACCCGCACCCCGCCAAATGTCGCGCCCAACACCCGGCGCTGCGGATCGTCCAAATTCGGAAGATCGGTGACGAGATGAACAGCGGGCGAGCGGCTGAACAGGGCGACGCCGTTATAGGTTTTCTGCCCGGCGAAGCAGGATTGATAACCGGCGTTGGCGATGTCCAGGGTCGGGAAGTCCGCATCGGGCAATTTGGTTTCCTGCAAGGCCAGAATGTCCGGCTGCTGCTGGTCTAACCAGTCGAGAACCTGGGGCAGGCGGACTTTCAGGGAATTAACATTCCAGGTGGCGATGCGCAAAAGGGGCGTTTGCAGCGGCATGACGCTTAACCAGTGGGCGGGGAGATTTTTTTGCATGAATGTCCAAAGGGTAACCGGGAAGGAAAGCGGATGCAAAAGCGGCGCACGTTGCAGCGCAGACCCCGCTGCGCTGGCTCTGGGTTACAATGAATGCGCTTGGGGGCGAACGTGACGCCACACTTTCTTTGGCCTGGATTCATCACTTGGGGAGATCGCGCAGATGCAAACACCGTTGGGCAAATGGGGATGGATCGCTTTGGCGTTATGGGGCGTGAGCGGCGCAGCGCAGGCGCATACGCTGGGACTGCCGCACATGGATTTGCTGACCGGCCTGGCGCATCCGTTCAGCGGTCTGGACCACATCCTGGCTATGGTGGCGGTCGGACTGTGGGCGGCGCAACTCGGTGGCCGCGCCCTGTGGCTGGTGCCGCTGACCTTTGTGCTGACCATGGCGGCGGGCGGAGTGCTGGGTTTTCTGGGTTTACCGCTGCCGTATGTGGAACTGGGCATCGCCGGCTCAGTGTTGATTCTGGGCATTTTGGTGGCGCTGGCTTCGCGCCTGCCGCTGGCGGCAAGCATGATGTTAGTCGGTATATTCGCCCTGTTTCATGGATACGCGCATGGCGCGGAAATGGCGATAAACGCCAGCGCATTGGGGTACAGCCTGGGCTTTATGCTGGCGACGGCGACTTTGCACGCCAGCGGCATTGGCATCGCGCTGGCGGCCCGACAAGGCTGGCCGGCGCAGTTATTGCGGGCTGGCGGCGCAGCGATTGCGGTCAGCGGCGTCTGGTTGCTGGCAGCGTAATGTCATTTTTCTGACGTTTCGCCCTTCTCCCGGAGGGGAGGGAGGGCGCTTCACCTGGCGAGGCGTAACGCTTATGTGTGCGACCTGCGGTTGTGGCGACCCCGACGCCAATCTTCACTCTCACGCCCACGATCACCACGATCACCACGATCATGCCGACAGTCGGCGGGTGAGCATCGAGCAAGATATTTTGGCCCGCAATGCCGAATTTGCTGCGGAAAATCGGCAATGGTTCATGGATTCCGGGGTGTTGGCGCTGAATCTGCTCTCCAGTCCCGGTTCCGGCAAAACCACGCTGCTGACCCGGACCGCTCAGGCGCTGCGGGCGGAATTTCCGGTTGCGGTGATTAGCGGCGATCAACAGACCGCCCGCGACGCCGAGCGCATTCAGGCCGCTGGCGTCCCGGCGGTGCAGATCAACACCGGCAAAGGGTGTCATCTCGACGCGCACGGAGTCGGTCATGCGCTGGAGCATTTGCCGTTGCCGGAAGGCGGGGCGCTGTTGATCGAAAATGTCGGCAATCTGGTCTGTCCGGCGGATTTTGATCTCGGCGAGGCGTACAAGGTGGTGCTGTTGTCAGTGACCGAGGGCGAGGACAAGCCGCTGAAATACGCCAATATGTTCGCCGCCGCCGGGTTGCTGGTGCTGAACAAGATTGATCTGTTGCCGTATGTCGATTTTGATGTCGCGCAATGCCTGGAGTATGCGCGGCAGGTGAATCCTGACGTACAGATTCTGCAACTGTCCGCACGCACCGGAGTCGGCCTGGACGCCTGGCTGGACTGGATCCGCCAGGGTCAACGGCAGGCGCTGGCGGATCAGGTGCGTCGGCTGGAAGCGAAACTGGCGACGGTGCAGGCGCGGTTGACCCGCAGCGAGTCGGTGCGCCATGCATGAAATGGCGCTGGCCGAGTCGATTTTACGCACGGTCGAAACCGTAGCCCGACGCCAGGGCGCAGTCCGGGTGGCGGAAGTGCGCCTGGAAATCGGCGAGCTGGCCAATGTCGAGGTGGCGGCCCTGGAATTCGCTTTAGCCGCTGCGCTGCGTGATTCTCTGGCGGATGGAGCGCACATTGAATGCTTGATCGTTCCCGGTCAGGGGCGTTGCCGTACTTGCGGCGAAATCGTGCCGCTGGCGGCGCTTTATGATCCCTGTCCGCGCTGCGACGGCGCTTCAGTGCAGCCAACCGGCGGCCAGGAATTGCGCATCAAGGACATCCTGATCAAAAAGTGATTGATCAAAAAGTGATGAAAATGATTGCTGCGTGGCAAATTCAAGTCTGGCTGGAGCGTTTCACCTCCAGCGCCCGGCGGGTCGGTGCAGCGCCATGATCAGCGTGTGGTTTGGACTGATCATCGGCTTTTCCTTGGGGCTGACCGGCGGCGGCGGCTCGATGTTTGCCGTGCCGCTGCTGGTTTACGGAATGGCCATGCCCGCCCATCAAGCGGTGGGGGTTTCCCTGGCGGCGGTGGGCGTGACGGCGCTGAGTGGGGCGCTGATGCGTCTGCGCCGGCATGAAGTGGAGGGACGCGCCGCTTTGCTGTTCGGCAGCGCCGGGATCATCGGTGCGCCGATGGGAGCGATGTTGGGCGCGAAATTGCCCACCGCTTGGCTGTTGGGCGGCTTTGCCCTGTTGATGTTGCTGGTGGCGGCGCGGATGTGGCGGCAGGCGCTGCGTCATCCGGACCAAACCCGGATCGTGCGCGCTGGCGATGATGACCCGGACGCGGCGCAGTCGGGTCCGGCCTGCCGGGTCAATCCATCGGGTCGGCTGACCTTGACCTCGCGCTGTACGCAGGTGCTGGCGTTGAGCGGCGTATTCACCGGATTTCTCTCCGGTCTGTTCGGAGTCGGCGGCGGCTTTCTGATTGTCCCGGCGCTGACGCTGATCGTGGCCTTGCCCATGCAGCGCGCCGTGGCTACGTCTCTACTGATTATCGCCTTGATCAGCGCCTCAGGCAGCGCCGCCCATTGGTTCACCGGGCGACCGCTGAATTTGACGGTGACTGGGCTATTCGTACTCGGCGGACTGGGCGGTATGGTGCTGGGCGGGCGGCTCAGTCGCCGTATGGCCGGGCCGCAGCTCCAGAAGTTGTTCGCCATGAGCATGATAGGCATGGCGATTTATATGTTGGCCCAGGTGTTGCGCTAGCTGGAGGCGCAGCAATCGCCTGGCGGAATCGCTGTACCCGGAGTGGGGAGTCTTAGGCGGTTCGAGCCGCAGCCGGAAACTCCCCAGGTCTCGCATCCTCTCCACAGACTTCACATCCCGCCAGCCCGGCGGTAGGTCTTGAACAGGAGACAGTCGTGATGTTGCCGAAAAGCGCGGCGCTCAAACAGTCCCGGCGAGGGGGACTGCTGCGCGGCCCGCACGCCCTCCCCGGACTGAACGCCGGGGTCTCTCGCGGAGAAGCCTGATGAACATGCTCAACCTGTCCGGTTTTGTGACCACGTTTTTAGCGGTGATGGCGGCGTTATTTGTCTTTGCCGTCGGCGTCGGCGTGTTGCTGATCGCCATTCTCTACCTGATTGATATTACCCAGACCCAGCACGCGATTCGGCGCAATTTCCCGGTGATCGGGCGCTTGCGCTATCGGATGGAGCATCTGGGCGTGTTCTTTCGCCAATATTTTTATGCGATGGATCGTGAGGAAATGCCGTTCAATCGCGCCCAGCGCAGTTGGGTCTATCGGGCGGCGAAGAATCTTGATACCACCCAGCCGTTCGGTTCAACCCGGGATTTGCGCCCAGCCGGCACCCTGCTGTTCGCCAACACTGCTTTCCCGGAGTTGGACACTGCGCCGGAGACCGCTCCCGCCTTGGTGATCGGCCCGGATTGCCCGCAGCCCTATGCGGCGAGCAGCTTTTTCAATATCTCGGCGATGAGTTACGGCGCGATTTCCCAGCCGGCGGTGTTGGCGCTGTCGAACGGGGCGCGTCTGGCCGGGTGCTGGCTGAACACCGGCGAGGGCGGTCTGTCCCCCTACCATCTGGCCGGCGGCGCTGATCTAGTCTTTCAAATCGGCACGGCCAAATATGGGGTCTGCGATGGGCGCGGCGGCCTGGATGAAGCGCGTTTGCGCGAAGTGGCGGCGCATCCCCAGGTCAAGCTGTTCGAGGTCAAGCTCAGTCAGGGGGCGAAACCGGGCAAAGGCGGCATTCTGCCCGCAGCCAAGGTGACCCCGGAGATTGCGGCGATTCGCGGGATTCCGGTCGGTCAGGATTCGCGCAGTCCCAATCGTCATCCAGAGATCGCCGACGCCAGGGAGTTGCTCGGATTCATCCGCCGGGTGAGAACCCTGACCGGCAAACCGACCGGCTTGAAGTGGGTGATCGGCGACCCGCGTGCGGTGGATGAGCTGTGCCAAGCCATTCTCAGTCAGGGCGTTGCGGAGGCCCCCGATTTCATCACCGTGGACAGCGCCGATGGCGGCACCGGCGCAGCGCCGATGAGCCTGATGGATTACGTCGGGTTGCCCTTGCAGGAAAGCCTGCCGCTGCTGGTAGACAAGCTGATCGAGTATGGCTTGCGCGAGCGCATCCGGGTGATCGCCGCCGGCAAGCTGATCAATCCGGGCGAGGCGGCCTGGGCGCTGTGCGTCGGGGCGGACTTTGTCAATTCAGCGCGGGGTTTTCTGTTTGCGCTGGGCTGCGTACAGTCCTTGCAGTGCGATAAAAATACCTGCCCGGCGGGGATTACCACGCACAACCCCCGTCTGCAACGCGGTCTGGACCCGGCGGACAAGGCCGAGCGGGTGCGGCATTATGTGGAAAATCTACGCCGTGAAGTGGCGATCATCGCCCATTCTTGCGGCGCAGCGGATCCCCGGCAACTGCGCCGCGAGCATTGCCGGATTGTCCTTGGGCCGGGCCGTTCGGCAGCGCTGAACGAGCTGTATGGCCGGGTTTCCGCACCGGAGCGCAAGGCCGCTTGAGCGGCGGCGCTGGCGAATTTAATGCATCCCACGCCACGATCAGGCAACGAGGCCCCCTATGGCCGATGAAGACCGGAATCTGTTGACGGCGCTGGACGGACTGGATGACAGTCGCCGTGCTTTACTGAATCTGCTAGGCGACATGCGGCGTAGCTTGCGTTGGTATGCGCCCGGAGTGCGGGCGGATTTATATAATGACGCGGAGGTGCTGGCGGCCTTGCGCAACCGGGTGGTCAACCAGCCGAAGCTGCGCCTCCAGTTGCTGTTGCCGCCGGCCCGGGAATGGCGCAGCGATTGTCCCGGATTGGCGCAACTCTGCGAGCGTTTGACCAGCGCCCTGCAACTGCGCGCCCTGCATCGGCAAGACCTCCCGGACCAGCCGGAACTGGGCCAGGCGTTCGTCATCGCTGATGAGCGATCCTTGTTGCGCTGGAGCGATCCGCGCCGCCTGATCGGCGTTTATCAACCCCAGCCCAGCGAGCGGATGAAAGAGCGCCTGGAGTTGTTTGATCGGCTGTGGAGTCATGCGCCGCCCGACGCGGATTTGCAACATCTGGGCCTTTAATCCGCCAGCCCCCAGCGCTCCAGCAAACCGGGCCGGTTCAATTCCAGCCATTGCAGGGCGATGATCGGCGCGGCGGAATTGATGCGTCCGGCCTTTAACAAATCCAGCGCCTCGGCGCGAGAGACCACATGCACGCGAATATCTTCATGTTCCTCGGCCAACCCGCGCAGACCGCCAATCCCGGCGGCGTTGATCCGTCCGCAGAACAGGCGGATGCTTTCCGATGCGCCGCCGGGGCTGACCAGATAATGGCAGATCGGCAGCAAGTCGAGCAGTTTGCAACCGGCTTCCTCAACGGTTTCGCGCCGGGCGACATCTTCAGCGGTTTCCGACGGGTCATCCATAATCCCGGCGACGATCTCCAACAGCCATGGCCCGCCGGGAAATTCCAGAGCGCCGATGCGGAACTGCTCCAGCAAAACCACCTGGTCCTGCTCCGGGTCATAGAGCAACACCGCCACCGCGTGGCCGCGTTCCAGACATTCGCGGGTGATGTCGGGACTCCAGCCGCCCTGAAACAGCTCATGGCGCAGCCGGTATTTTTCCATGCGAAAGAAGCCGTCATAGCCGATGATCTTGTCGAGGACGGTAAATTGATAATTCATGCGGAAAACGCCTTTGTACGCGGATCAAGCTCGATGAGCCGCTATTGTAAGCCGGAGTCCGTCGAATGCGCGGCTTGATCGTCGCTGGAGGATGGGTTGCGTTATTGCTGGCGGCGTGCAGCGGTCAGCCGGAATCGCTGGAGACCGAAATCCGCGCCTTTGTCGCCAAGGCCGAGTCCGCCGCTGAACAGCGCAACGCCAGCGAACTGCGGGCGCTGATCGCTGAGGATTACCTTGACGCCCAGGGCCATGATCGTAGAACGATTGAGCAACTGATCCGGCTGCACGTTTTTCGCAATCAGTCCATTCATGCGCTGACCCGGATTCGCGCCATCGAATTTCCTGAACCGGAACGCGCTCTGGTGATCGTCATGGCGGCGCTGGCCGGGCAAGCGGTCGCCAGCGCCGATGCGCTGGCCGGGGTGAACGCCAATGTTTATCGTTTTGATCTGGAACTGATTCGGCAGGGCAAAGACGACTGGCGGGTGCGTCATGCCGCCTGGCAGCCGGCGGCGCTGGCGGATTTCTGGTAAATGCATCGCGTTGAATCCGATGAGGAGCGATTAATAATGAAACTGACCCTTTCCGGGCGTGCGGCGCTGACCGGCGCGGTGTTGGGCGTGCTGCTGCAAGCCTGTGGCGGCGGCGGTGGCGGCGACAGTCCTCCTGCGCCTCCGCCAGAGCAAAAATACACCCTGAGCGGCGTGGTGCGTCCAGCGGCGGGCGCCGCGATTGACAACGATGTCAATGATCCCGGCGCACTTTATCAAGCCAATGACACAATAGCCGCCGCCCAATCAATCCCCAATCCAGTGACGCTGGGCGGCTATGTCAATCAGCCCGGCAGCGGTCCCGCCGGGCGTTCCCGGGTCAGCGGCGATACGCTGGATGTTTACCGGGTCAATCTGCTGGCCGGCCAGTCGCTCAACCTGTTTATCGCCGGCGACGGCGTGCGCAATGATCTGGACCTCGGCCTGTACAATCTGGCCGGCGAACTGCTCGACGCTTCGCTGGGTCAGGGCCGCACCGAGGCGCTGACCGTGGATGCGGACGGCGACTATCTGGTGGTCGTGCAAGCCAGTCGCGGCGCGTCCAACTATGTGCTGACGCTCGGCCAGTCGCTGACTGAGGCGGGCGGTGATCGGTTGCGGTTGCGCGACGCCTTTGCGCCCGGCGAAGCGGTGGTGAAGTTTCGGGAAAACCCCGTCGGCAGTCTCGGCGCACGCGCTCAGGCGCTGCGCTTGACTGCGCAAAGTCAGGGCGAGACGCTGGAACGCAATCGTTTACTGAAACTCGATGACCGGCGACGCCTTGAAGCGGACGCGACGTGCGCCTTGCCCGCCGCCTTGCCGGACAGCATGGCTACGGTCAACGAGGACACTCAGGCCAGGCTGGACACGTTGTGCATGGTCAAGAGCCTGAGCCAGGATGCCGATGTGGAAAGCGCCTCGCCCAACTATCGCCGCCAGGCCCTGTTCGTTCCCAATGACCCGTTCTACACCACCCAGTGGCATTATCCGCAGATCAACCTGCCGCAAGCCTGGGATTTGACCAGCGGCGCGGACACGATTGTGGCGGTGATCGACACCGGGGTGGTGTTGAGTCATCCCGACTTGCAAGGCCAACTGGTGGCCGGTTACGACTTCATCAGCAATATTGCCAACGCCCTGGATGGCGATGGCATTGACCCCGATCCCAACGATGTCGGCGACCGCAGCAACCCGGATGGCAGCAGTTCATTTCATGGAACGCATGTCGCCGGTACAGTGGCGGCGGCCACCAACAATGCGCTGGGCGTCGCCGGGGTTGCTTTTGGCGCTAAAGTGATGCCGTTGCGGGCGATTGGCCGGTTTGGCGGCGATCTGTACGACATTGAACAGGCGGTGCGCTACGCCGCAGGTCTGCCCAACGATTCCGGCACGGTTCCGCCGCGCCGCGCCGATGTCATCAACCTGAGTCTGGGATCGACCGGTAGTTCAGCC
>JBDHRB010000077.1:0-8562 GCA_039807355.1 Candidatus Competibacteraceae bacterium | reverse complement strand
CATCGAACACCGGCAGATAGGCCTGATCGCCGAGGCGGCGCAGTCGCAACGTTGCAAAACCTGGGTTCACAGCAGATTCACAGCACCAGCAGGATGCGCGGATGACCGCTCAGTTCGCTGTACAGCGCATCCAGTTGGGCGCGGTCGCGGGCGTTCACCACGACCGTGACCGATTGATAGCGCCCGGCGCGGCTGTCGCGCACCTGAATCCGTGCGGGGTCCAGATCCGGAGCATGACGGCTGACCAGCTCTACCACCAGTTGCCGAAAATCCGCGCCGCCGCCCATGATCTTGAGCGGAAAATCGCAGGGAAACTGCAACAGCGATTCTTGCTCCATGCCGGGCCTCTAAAACAGAGAGTAGAAAAACAGCAGGATCGCGTCGATCATCCGCCCGAACCAGCCGCTTTCAGGAACCTCTTGCAACGCCACCAGCGGCGTGCGGCTGACTTCCTGCTCGCCGAGCTTGACCACCACCTCGCCGAGCGCCTGCCCCTTTTCCACCGGGGCGATGATGGTCGGCTGCACGGTGGTGGTGGTGCTGACCTGCGGCGCTTGACCCTTGGGAACGGTCACCGACAAGCCTTGGGGAATACCCAACGGCACTTCGCTTTCCTCGCCCTTCCAGACCCGGGCGGTCACAATGGGAGCGTTCGCATCGTAGAGCTTGCGACTCTCGAAGAAGCTGAACCCATAGTTCAACAACGCCTGACTGGCTTCAAAGCGCTCTTTTTCCTTTTGCGCGCCCAACACCACGCCAATCAAGCGCGTGTCATTGCGTTTGGCTGAAGAGGCCAGACAATAGCCCGCCGACTGGGTGTGGCCGGTTTTGATGCCATCCACCGCCGGGTCCATCAACATCAGCCGATTGCGGTTGGCCTGCTCGATGTTGTTGTACTTGAAACTGCGCACCGAATAGCGGGCGTAGTGTTCCGGGAATTCCTGAATAATCGCCCGGGACAAGATGGCGATATCGCGAGCCGACATGTAGTGGTTGGGATCTGGCATACCCGGCGCGTTGGTGAAATGGCTGTTGCTCATTCCCAGTCGCTGCGCTTCCTGATTCATCAGCTTGACGAAGGTTTCCTCGGAACCGGCGACATGTTCCGCCAGAGCCACCGTCGCATCGTTGCCGGATTGCACCACCATGCCCATCAGCAGGTCTTCTACCGGCACCTGGCTGCCGATCTTGATGAACATCTTGGAACCTTGGGTGCGCCAGGCTCTTTCGCTGATCGTCACTTGATCGTCCAGGCGAATCTTGCCGGATTTCAGCGCCTGGTAAATCACATAGCCGGCCATCAGCTTGGTGATGCTGGCCGGCTCCATCCGCTCATCGCCCTTCAGCTCCGCCAACAGATTGCCGCTTTGGTAATCCATCAGCACATAGCCGCGCACCGGCACTTGCGGCGGCGGTGGAACCGCCTGGGCGTAAGCGGCGCTCCCGCCCAGTCCAATGCAGATCAGGAAAAACAGAGATAACAGGCGGCGAGGCGCAGATAACGACATTTCAAAACAGTTCCTGTAGTTGAACGACAAAGCCGAGCGATTCTAGCCAGAAGCCCGGCGGAAACAAACCGAACGGAGTCGATCCTTGATTAATCCGCCACGACCCGCGAGCGGCTGACGCCCAGACTAGCCAAACGCATCGCCACCTGCTTGGCTTCGCCCGGATTGCGCAAGGGCACGCGAATCTCATAGTGCTTGCCGGACCCGGCGTCGACCTGAACGCTGCGCTGCATCTGGCTGCTCAGGCGATTTTGCACCTGACGCGGCGATTGGCGCTCGGTGACTGTTCCCACCACATACAGCGCCCCGCCCTTGCCGGTGACCGCAGTGCGGTTGTCACCCGTCCGAGGGGCGGACTGGCCGCGCTCGGCCAGCGCTTTGTTCGCAGTCGCCGGCTTCGCCTTGGAAACCGGCGCGGCGGCCAAGGCGCTGGCTTTACCCGCCTTAGCCTTGACCGTGGGCGCGGTCGGTCTGGCCGTCGGCGCAGCGGAGGCTAACTGAATTTTCCCAGTCGAGACGCTGCGTCCGCTCTCTCTGGCCGGCGACGGGGTTTTAGCCACGCGCAGCGCTTGTTCCTGAAGCGCCGCCGGCGGCTTGCCGGAGGTTCGTCCAGCCACCGGCTGCTCGTGGGCGAAATGAATCGCCGCGATCTGTTCTTGTCGGCGGCGCGACTCGGCGGCGCGACTGGCTATCCGCTCTCGCGCCTCAGCACGGCGGGCCGCCAGCGTTGGCAGGAATTGATACGGGGTCAGCGCCACCACTTCCACCTGGGCCGTGCCTTGATCGAGCATGTCCAAACGGGCGGCGGCGGCATAGGACAGGTCGATAATCCGCTCGCCGACGAACGGCCCGCGATCATTGACCTTGACCACCAGGCGGCGGCCATTCTCCAGGTTAGTGACTTGCACATAGGTGGGAATCGGCAAGCTCTTATGCGCGGCGGTCAGTTCAAACATGTTGAACGGCGGACCGCTGGAGGTTTTGCGCCCATGAAAGTCCCAGCCATACCAAGAGGCGGTACCGACTTCCCGATGCCCGGCGCTGGTCTCTTTGACCCGGTAACGCTTGCCGAACACCACATAAGTATCCGGATTGCCGCTGCGGCTGGGCGGTTCCAGTTGCGGAACCGGATCAGCACGACCCGCCTCCGGGTTCGGCGGCAACTGCGCCTGCGGGCGCACCGGCGCTTGGTCAGGAACGGTGCTGCAACCGGCCAGCGCGCCGGCCAGAGATGCGCAGAGCAAAGCCTGGCTCCAGGATTTCGACATAAAAAGTCTCCCCTTGCGCCGACGCAACGGCTGGGTTGCGCCGGGGCGATTTTTTTGAAGTGGGCAATGGACCACCCATGCAGCGCTCAATCGGCGTGGGCCAGCGCCGGTGAACCGGCCTCGAACTGGGCGCGTTGTTCACGAATCGCTTGACTGAGCTGATACACCGCCAGCGCGTAAAGCTGGCTGCGGTTATAGCGGGTGATCGCATAGAAGTTGTCAAATCCCAGCCAGTATTCCGCGCCGTCGCGGCCAGCGAATTCCAACAGCATGGCCGTTTGGCTGTCGCTGACCGATCCACGCGGCGTCACTCCCTGACTGCGCAGGCTGGCGACGCTGTGCTTGGGGGGACTCAACCGTTCGCTGACCAATGCCGGATAGCGGGAACCGCTGACCGAGGCCGGCAGGGCGACCGGTTGACCGGGACGCCAGCCGTTTTTTCTGAAATAGTGGGCGACGCTGCCAATCGCGTCGTTGGGGTTGCGCCATAAATTGCGGTGGCCGTCACCGTCGAAATCCACCGCGTAGGACAGAAAGCTGCTCGGCATGAACTGTCCCAGTCCCATCGCCCCGGCATAGGAACCGCGCAAAGTGAGCGGATCAATGCCCTCGGCGCGAGTCAGCAGCAGGTAATTCTCCAGCTCCTTGCGGAAATAAGCAGCGCGGCGCGGATAGCCAAAGGCCAGCGTGGACAGCGCCTCAAACACCCGGTATTTGCCCATGTTGCCGCCGTACTGGGTCTCGACGCCGATAATCGCCACGACGATTTGCGGCGGGACGCCATAGACTTGTTCGGCGCGGGCCAGCGCCGCCGCGTGGGTGCGCCAGAACTGCACGCCGCCCTGAATCCGCTTGGGGTTGATGAAAATCTCTCGATAGACATACCACGGCTTGGCCTCGGCGGGCCGGGACATGGCGGCGATGATGCTGGGCTGGGTCTGGGCGCGGCTGAAGGTCGCCCGCAACTGGGCCGGGTTGAACCCGTGGCGGGCCGCCATCTCGCGGATGAAGGCCTGCACATCGGCGCGTTGAATCAGCGGTTGCCCAGGGTTAAGGGCGGCGACCGACTCTGCCGCTGGCGTATCCGGGGTCGCCGCCTCTGGGGCTGGCGCTTCCAGCAGCGGCGACGTTTCAGGCGTAGGGCGCACTGGAGCGGATGGCGCACAGGCGCTTAATAACAAAGCAATACTGGTAACACTGAATAGATTCGGGCTCTTCACGCGTCAGTCTCGTCGTGGGTGAGGGCGGCGATTACCGCGTCAGGGTCCGGCGGTGTGAATAGATGCTCATCAGGATACCGAAGCCGGCCATGATCGTCACCAGAGAAGTCCCGCCGTAGCTGAACAGCGGCAGCGGCAAGCCGACCACCGGCAGCAGGCCGGACACCATCCCGGTATTGACGAAGGCATACAGGAAAAAGATTAGCGTAACACTGCCGGCCAGCAAGCGCGTGTAGGTGTCCGGGGCGCGGCTGGCCATGTACAAAGCGCGGGCGATGACAAAAAAATACAGCGTTAACAACAAGCCCCCGCCAATCAGGCCGAATTCTTCCAGGAACGCGGCGAAGATGAAATCGGTCGAACCCTCCGGCAAAAAGTCCAGATGCGACTGGGTGCCGTTCAACCAGCCCTTGCCGTAAATCCCCCCGGAGCCGATAGCAATTTTCGATTGAATGATGTGATAACCGGTGCCCAGCGGATCGGTTTCCGGGTCAAGAAAGGTCAAAACCCGCTGACGCTGGTAATCGTGCATGATGAAAGTCCAGAACAGCGGAATCGCCGCGCCGAGCAACGCCGTCAAGCCAAACAGGATCATCCAGCTCAACCCGGCCAGGAACAGCGCGAATGCCCCAGCCGAACCGACCACCAGCGCCGTCCCCAAGTCCGGCTGCTCGGCGATCAGGATGAACGGAATCGCGGTAATCAGCACGCCCCCCAACAGGTGCAGCCAGCGCGGCGGCAAGGGCTTTTCCGCGAAGAACCAGCCCATCATCATCGGCACCGCCAGTTTCATGATTTCTGACGGCTGAAAGCGCACCACCCCCAAATCCAGCCAGCGCTGTGCGCCCTTGGAAATGTCGCCGACCACCATCACCGCCAGCAACAGCAAAATGCCCGCCAGATAAATCCACGGCGACCACAGCCGAAAATAACGCGGCGGCAATTGCGCCAGGGTGAGCATAATGGCGAACCCTAGCCCCAGGCGCATCCCCTGCCCGATCACCAGGTCCATATTCTGCTGCCCGGCGCTGTACAGCACGGTCAGCCCCAGCCCGGACACCATCAGCAAACCCAGCAGCAGCGGCAGATCGAGCCGCAGCAAGCGCATTAACAGACCGCCTTCGTTATTCGGATTCATGCGCGGCGGCGTCCGGAGCGGGAATCGGTTCGGGCAGGGCGTCGTATTTGCTCAACAGCCAGGCGTCCATCACTTTACGCGCCATCGGCGCGGCGGTGCTGCTGCCGCCGCCGCCGTTTTCAGCGATGACCGCTACGGCAATGCGCGGATCGTCCACCGGGGCGAAGGCGACAAACAGCGCATGATCCAACAGGTGCTTGGCCAGGCGTTTCGCGTCATAACGCTGGCTTTGTCCCAGGGTAAAGACCTGGGCGGTGCCGGTTTTGCCGGCGATCCGGTATTTAGCGCCAATGCCGATCCGGTGCGCCGTGCCGCCTTCGATGACATGCACCATCCCGGCAGTGATGGTCTCCCAGAAACGCGGATCGCGCACCTGCACCGAGGGCAAAGGTTGCGGCTCGGCCAGGGTTTTCACCCGGGTGCCGGGGTCTTCGCTGGCGTACAGAATGCGCGGCTGGAATTGCAAACCGCGCAGGGCGATCACCGCGGTCGAATGCGCCAGTTGCAACGGCGTCGCCAGAAAATAACCCTGACCGATGCCGGCGCTGAGCGTGTCGCCAGCAAACCAGTTCTGGTTATACGACTTGCGCTTCCACGCCTGCGAAGGCAGCACCCCGCCCTTTTCGCCGGGTAAATCCACCCCGGTGGGCCGACCGATATGGAATTGATCGAGGAACTGATAGGTGCGGTCGATGCCCAGGCGCAGCGCCAGATCGTAGAAATACACGTCGCAAGACTGGGCAATCGCCCGATCCATGCTCACGCTGCCATGACCGCTGCGCTTCCAGTCGCGGAAGCGGTGACTGGAACCGGGCAAGCGGTAGAAGCCGGGGCAAGCAACCCCGCTGTGGCGATTGACCACCCCATATTCCAGACCGGTCAGGGCCATCAGCGGTTTGATGGTGGAACCGGGCGGATACATGCCGCGCAGGGCGCGATTGAGCAAGGGCTTGTCCTTGGAGGTGTTCAGGGTGCGGTAGGAAGCGAAGTCGATGCCATTGACGAAGGGATTGGGATCGTAGGTCGGCTGGCTGGCCAAGGCCAGGATTTCGCCATTGCGCGGATCAAGAGCGACAATCGCCCCGTTGTAGCCCTCCAGCACTTTTTCCGCCACCGCCTGCAAGCGGATGTCGATGCTCAGATAAATATGCTGGCCCGGCGTCGGCGGGGTGCGGCTGAGTACCCGCAACGGCCGACCTTCGGCATTGGTCTCGACCTGTTGCCAGCCGGGCCGCCCGCGCAGCAGGTCTTCATGGGAACGCTCTACCCCCACCTTGCCAATATGCGTGCTGCCGCTGTACTGGCCGGGGTCGATGCGGCGCATTTCCCCTTCATCAATCCGCCCGACATAGCCAATCGCGTGTACCCCCAGCGGCCCCAGCGGATAACGGCGGGTCAAATCCGCCTTGATCTCGACTCCGGGAAAGCGGTGCAAGTCGATGGCCAACCGGGCGATTTCCTCATCGGTCAGGCGAAAGCGCAACGGCACGCCGATATAACCGGGGGTACGCCGCGTCATCTTGTGGAACCGCTCAAGATCGGCGTCGGTCAGCTCAATGCGCTGACGCAGCTCCTCCAAAGTCGCGTCCAGATCTTGAACCTGCTCGCGGGTGACTTCCAGATGATAGGAGGCCAGATTTTCCGCCAGCAACACGCCGTTGCGGTCGAAAATGAAGCCTCGGGTCGGCGGCAGCGGCTGTACGCGAATCCGGTTGCCGTCCGCCAGGGTGGTGAAGCGCTCGTGGTTGAGCACCTGCAAATACACCAGCCGGCCCCCGACCGCCAGCAAGGCGAGAAAGACCAGCAACACCATGACCAAGGCGCGGCGAAAGAACAACTCGCTTTCCGCGGTGTTGTCTTTTTCCCGGGCCAATGGTTCTGCAACCGGCGACTTGGCAAACATGCGCTTAACTGACCTGAAAATACCGGCGTATATCGCGCAGGATAATGAACAGCAGCGGCCACAACGCCATGCCGCCCAGCGCCGGGGCCAGATACCACCAATCTCGCGGCGGATAACCGATCACGCCGCTGATCCAGAACACCAGAATCCGTTCAACCGCCAGCAGCGCCAGGATGCTAAAGGTCTGCTGCCAGAGCGGCGCAACCCGAATGCGCCGGTAAGCCTGGAGCGTCAAATACGCCACCACCGCCAGCGCCAGCGCGTGTTGGCCCAACAGCCCGCCCCGGCCAACATCGAGCAACAGCCCCACCCCCCAACCGACGCCGATACCGATGCGCTGCGGCAGGGCCATGCACCAATAAATCAAGGTCATCGCCACCCAGTCCGGGCGAAAGCGATCCAGTTCGCCCGGCCAGGCAATCCCGGACAGCAAGAAGGCGCAGAGCAGACTGAGTGCGATCACCCAACGCCCGGTCGGGGGGGTTCCGGTCATCGCGTCCACGTCGCCACTGCGTCGGTCGATTCCGGGGCGATGATCGGCGGCTGATTGTCCAATAGCATCACTTCACGAATCCGGTCCAGTTGCGCGGCGGGCTTGGCCAAAATCCGGGCGAACGGGCTGCCCGGATCAAACTCTACGGCGGTCACCGTGCCGACCGGATAGCCGCGTGGAAAGCGTCCGCCCATCCCGGAAGTCACCAGCACGTCGCCAACCTTCACATCTTCGTTATGGGCGATGTGCGGCAATTCCAGCTCCTGAAGTTTGCCGGTGCCCAGCGCCAGGGTGCGCACCCCGGTGCGGTTGATCTGGATCGGCAGCGCGTGGTTGGGATCGGTAATCAGAATCGCGGTGGCGGTCAGCGGATCAGCGCGGATGATCTGGCCGATAATACCGTGCTGATCCAGCACCGGCTGGCCGACATAAAGGCCGTGCTGACGCCCGCGATTGAGCAGGATATGGTGGCGATACGGGTTGAAATCCACCGCCAGCAACTCGGCAATCAGCACCCGCTCCGGCGTGTTGACCGCTGATTCCAGCAGCGAGCGCAACCGCCGGTTTTCCGCCTCCAGGGTGGTCAACTTCTGCAACTGGACGTTGAGCAGGATTTGCTTCTCGCGCAGCCGGGCGTTTTCTTCCAGCAATGCGCTGCGGCTGGCCCACTTTTCCATCAGCCAGTTTTGCCCATCGGTCGGCAGGCGCGCCAGAATGTGCAGCGGATAGATCACCGTCGCCAGCACATCGCGCACCCGATCCAGCGCGTGATAACGATGGTCCACGGTCATCAGGGCGATGGACAGCGCGCCCCACAAGGCGAGATGCAGAACCGCCGTCGGATTCACGGCAAACAAGTGGCTTATGCGCCGACTGGGTTTGAGCGCCGCCAATGGTCACTCAATGGCGAAAGCATCAATAGCGCGTTCATCCTTGGCGATCAGTTCCAGCACCCGCCCGCCGCCCCGGGCCACGCAAGTCAGCGGGTCCTCGGCGATCACCACGTTCAGGCCGGTTTCCTCGACAATCAGC
>JBDHRB010000076.1:0-8565 GCA_039807355.1 Candidatus Competibacteraceae bacterium | reverse complement strand
AGATCGGCAGGTGCATCCTGTTTAAGCAGATGATTGAGAGTTTTGGGTAGGCGGGATGCGCTGTTGTAGCAGCAGATTACGACGCTAACGCCGTGGGAGTACGTTAAATTCATGGTGTTGTGGATGAATTCTTATTCAAGTTGGTCATTTTCTCCAAAAGAACAGCCATGGTTTCCATCAATAATTCCGCTGCACTGTCAATTGCTGGCACCAGTTTAAACTGTTTGACTTTAGTCGGCAGTGGTTCAAAACCAAATGATTTTAGAGTAAGGTGAGCCAGTGTTTTTGAACGAGGCTGAGCGATGATCACGGTCACGTTGGTTTGTCCGTACTGCGAAAGTACGCAGTTGAAGTACAGGGTGACTCCCAACGGCCAGCAACGCTACCGGCGCGGAGCGTGCGGGCGACAGCACCGGGAGCATCCCGGCTCCAACGCCTATACGAACGCCGAACGGGAAACCATTTTGCGGCCTACCAGGAGCGGAGCAGCCTGCGCAGGCTGAGCCGGACCTTCGGGGTAGTCCGCAACACGGTGAGCGCCTGACTCAAAAAAAGCCCGGACCTTGCCGCCCTTGGAGCAAACCCTGGTGCCGGTCACGCTGGGTGAAGCCCTGGAACTGGACGAGCTGTGGACGTTCGTGGCCCGCCGCCGACGCGAGGTCGTCTGGCTGTGGCTAACCTTCGCCGGCGCACACGCCCAATTGTGGCCTACACCTTGGGGCCGCGCGACGGCACCACGGCCCGCCTGCTCTGGAGCCATATCCCCGAGGTCTACCGCCAAGGCTTCTTTTATACCGATCACCTGGAGAGCTATCACAACGTGCTCCCATCCGCCCAGCACCAAGCCACTTATTCCAAGCGCGGCCCCCCAACCACGTCGAGCGCTTTCACAACACCTTGCGCCAGCGGCTGGGGCGCCTAGTTCGCAAGACCTTGTCCTTTTCCAAAAACCACCAAATGCACGAACTCGTTATCCGCCTCTTCCTCCATCGCTATAACATGGAGCAGTCCATCATTCTGAATTGAGCCACTATCTAATTTTACATAATGAAAAAGAGAGCCATACTAATACTTTATCACGTAAAAATGGTTCTTCGAGGGTTGTTGTGGAGTTAAGCGAAACTGATCAGGACCCGTTGCTTAAAGTTGACAAAGTTGCGAAAACCATAACTCATTCGTTTCACTGTCTTGATCGAATTGTTAATCCCTTCAATGACGCTCGTGGTCACCCGATGAATGAAGTAGTTCAAGACATATTCTTTCCAATCATTGAGCATATACAGAAAGTTATTCAGATGCTTGTTATCAATTTTCCTAGCCGCTTCCATCCATCTTTTTAACTCGATTTCGCCTTGCCTTCGTGTTAGATTCTGATTGAAAATTGCACGAAACTGCTCTTTATGATCATAAATCAACTTTAATTCTGGCGACAGTATAAAAGCCCGGTCACGTTTCTTTTTCTGATCGGGAGTCAAGTTTTCGGCATTCTTCAGTAAGGCCCACTTGAGGCGCTTGAACTCTTCATGATCCTTAAGTTGGCGGCGTCAACTTTTCCGTTGACCGTCCACCGCTTTATTGAGGTGACTAAAAAAATGAAATCGATCAACGATCACGGTCGCATGAGGAAATACCGCCCGGGCGGTATTAATAAAACCTGACCACATGTCCGAGCAGAACACCGCAATCCCTTCACACCACTCCGCCCCCTTACTTTTAAAATATTCAATCAATTTCGCTTGCTCACGGTATTCTAAAATATCAATAATTTCAACACGTTCCAAATCAACAATCACCGTTGCATAGTCACGATGTCCTTTTTTAATCGCAAACTCATCCATCCCCACAGCACTCACCTTCGAGAGCGGGCGCCCTTGGAGCTCTTGCCGTGCACCTCGTTGGCAGATCTCATTAACAGTGGGCCAAACCAGATTTTCTTGCGCACTGATCTTTTGGATCGTGCCGACTTTACAACATTCATACACATAGCGCTCATACCGGCGCGTCATCGTGCGCTGAGGATCAACAAAATTGAAACGTTCATTAAAATGACGATCACAATCCGGGCAATAAAACTGCCGCTGACTTAAATGTAAATACACCTCCTTGCCGGTGATCGGTAAATCGCGAAATTGTCGCTCGTCGGTCTGATTCACAACCTGCCTCTTCTTCAAACAGTGTGGACAGATCGCTTCCTCAAAAATAGAGATGCAATAAATATGGAGCGCTTATTCTTGCCAATCCACGCGGTCTGTTCGGATTTCTTTAATCCCTAAAATCTGCTCAAACAATTCGGCTTCCGTCATTAGATTTTACTTGCCTCTCGTGCGGTATCCTGAACTCTATAAACAGATCAAAAAATTCAGTGTCTTTAAATGATACACTTCTACGCCTGGCTCCACAACAATCCTCGAAGAATCGTAAAAATTCACACGATTAATTTTATTGTTCTTCAAAAACTTGGGAATGATTTATTTATATATCGACACCAAAATCTGAGCAATGGCCCAAATAGAATATGTTTGGATAGTCTATTCCTTATTAACATATTATTCGTCAGTAATTCAACTAAATCTTTTTTTCTTTGAATAGCTGCTGCTTTGGCTTGAGGCGGACCATGTTCTATGATCCTGTAAAGAAAATCTAGATTGTTAAGCATCCGCTCTTCCCAAGGAGTGCTACTCCACAGACCTGCACCATGTACTCTATATACTCCCATAGCGCTATCGATCATTAAAGCATAACCGTCTTGGCAAGCCATAACCCATCGTGGCCAATCATTCATCAATAATGATGAGAACCATGCAGGTGTCTCCTGAACTGCAGTTTTACGAGCTAGCACAGAGCACGTTGGAATTATATTATCTTTAACGATATCTTCTGCTTGATAAATAGCCTGCACTGTATCAGGAAAAATATGGCAAATGTTTTTATTCTGGGTAGCCAATTTTTTTACTTTATGAAAACACAAGCTAGCATTAATATCATTTTCTAGTATGCTGACCTGATCTTCGAGCTTTTTTTTGTAAGTCCAATAATCATCACCCTCGCAAAATGCGATATACTTGCCCTTTGCATGGCTTAAGGCTATAGGCGTTGGCCGTATCCCCTTCGAGAACTGATTTACCTGCTGTGCAATTATTTTAAAAATGTGTGGGAAGCGACCATGATAACCATATAATATTTCGGGAGTTAAATCAGTTGATGCATCATCATGAACAATGATTTCCACCGGAAAAGTAGTTTCCTGTATCAAAAATCCACGCAAGCACTCCTCAATATACTTTTCATGATTATAGGTGATGCAGAGTATACTAACAAGCGGTTGTGTTCCTTCGGGCCACGACTGATCTGTGATTCTGATCGGATTAGGTAGCCTCTTTAATTGGTGTTTTTCCAGATTTTTTTCGGACCCTATCATAATCAATTTTCTCGACGACATCGGTCAGGATGAAAATAGATACGGCGTTTTATGAACAGCCTAACGTCCATAAATTGTAATCGCTTATTTAATCATGGTGCCTACAATACTACTTAGGGCTTCACCTAAGAGTTTTTCTCCCATCGCCTTGATTCCGGCCTTCAACATTTCGGTTCGGCCCTGAGAACGATAGTCTTCCAAAATCTTTTGCAGATGGGGACTGGATTGATCTACCCGTGCGATAAGTTCATCCACGAGACGGCTCAAGTCCTTTTGACGCATGATCAAGAATCGTCCAGTAAGCGATATTTCCGCGGCGATTTGCAAGCGCTCAAGTGTTTTCTGTATAGCGCGCCGCTTGCCTTCGTCATCGACCAGAAGCCGTACATCACCATCTTGTGACAATTTCGAATATTCCCATAACAGCATGGTAAGTATTTCACTTAATAGAGCTTGCTCATCCACCTTGTCTGTTTCACCCAACCAAATCAGGCGTCGGCGCTCAAGCACACGATAACGCGTATCGGAAATACGAAGAGCTTCAGCACGGTAATAGGAATTCATAGCACGCAACGCTGGTGAGGCCTGCAGCATAGCATCATAAAGCACAACCTCCAAGTCGGACTTGCTAAGTACCCCAAAGCCAAATATCTCAAGCCGTGAACGTATGGCTTCGCCGAGCAATTGATCATGAAGATCAAATTTCATTTTATCTGCCCTATGTTTCTTGAAAATAATCTTGCTATCCCATACCGGTATATTCATGCACGTTCATTTAAGTTATTTTCGAACATTGCTACTACTTGACTGATCGCCTCAGCACACACACCATAGTGTGGCTTTGCTCATCTGAAAATACTTAGGGCCTGAATGCTTACACTGTTCTTCCGAGAACCTCATCCGTTTGAAAATCTCTAGAAATATAAACACATAAAATCAGGATAAAGCTGTGTTATCCTTAGTTATATATTAATTGATTCCATAATAAAAACTGGCCTATTCAGGAACTCACCGAGAGAATCGTCGCGCTCAATGTTGTCAGAGTTGACCTCTTTGTAAGTAACTCCACATAAAGTCCTCTCAGCGATCCCGATATACCTAATCTTCCAAGCTCTCCTCGTTCCAGATTCCACAAAATCAATGAGCTCTCGCTTTGTGCCCTTACTAAACAAGGGTAAATTTTTGTCCCCTTTCCAGTTAAATCCGAGCTGAAGTATCAAGAGCTTGGAGTGGTTCGAAAGTCGGATCAGTGAGTCCAGTATGCTTCTCCTCGCAGCTTCTATTGACTCTTGGCAATCCCCATAATCATCGCCAACATGATGCAGAACATTGAGCAGTAGGCACACATCTACATTGATTTGAGCAAGATCATCGTCGAATCGCAGGTAATGTGGATAAATCACTATGCGGTCCTGCCATCCTAGGATATCAATCGATTCCTTGACAAAATCACAGTGCTCCCGATTACCGTCAATGAAAAATACTAAGCGCGCCGATCGACTTATCAATTCTAGGGTGAAAAAACCAGTATTGCCGCCAATATCCGCAAAGATGCTCCCTGCAACCGTTAGATGATTCAATATAAACTCTAATCTTTCTTGTTCAAATCGTGAATGAATTTTCAGCTTTCCAGTCGGAATTAAATGCTTAATCGGTGCAGCCAATGCTTGATATTGGCTATGCTTGCTCATTCGATTATAGAGATCGACCAAACGCTCAAGATTCACGGATATGTACCATTCCCAGTTCGTGCAAATACAGATTGAAGGTATCTTGCCTGAAGAAAATGTCTTGTGTTCTTAGAATAGGAAAGTCTTTCATAAATTCATTACTGGAGTAATTATGGTAACTCATAGGTTCAAATTCCTGCGTTATTCCTCCAGACCAGAAATAAAAATCTGTTCCACTAGGGGTTAAACTGGGAGTGTCTATCTCAAAACCATATTCGTATAACAGCGCCCCAAATACATCCACACCATTATCTATCGGAAACTGCAATGGTCCCCAGAGTCGAGGGTTGGCTTCGATCATAAAATATCGGTCCGTGGACTCTTCAAGCCTAACCTCTACCATGATGAGACCAGAAAATTTTATGTCATGCAGCATTGACACATAGCGTCGGGCGCTCTCGGTCAAGTGAAAATCTGAGTGCCTTGCTAGAATGATTGATCCACCACGAGCCTGCTGAACAAGGTTTTCTTGCGAATAAAGAACATCTTCTCTATTGGCCTGAATGTAAGCCAGTAAATATAGGCTTCGGCCTGATATGAATCGTTGAAAAAAATAATCTTCGGCACGCTTCTCCCGGCGGAACCTTTCCAGATCATCCATATCGCATACAAGTTGGGGTACAAGTTGCTTTCCGGCACTGGAGAAGTATTTTCTAGGCTTGGCCACGAACGGCAGTTCCATCGGAACGCCATTGAATTCATCTGGCACGTTGAGTCCATATGACTCACACAGTTTTGCGAAACTATATTTGTCAGAAATAAGATTGTATAGCGAAGCTTCTGTTAATGGTACGAGGCAATACTCACATTCAATCGAGCTTCGATAATTTAGAAGAAAACGATTCAGATATTCAGTCGATGGCAAGATCAGAACTCGATGGTATTTATATCGATCACACAAGGTCTTCACCCAAGAGTGGAGGCTTTCAGGATTAAATTCTGGGGAACTCCTCACAAAGGCTACCTGGTTCTTATAACTGGTTAGGAAAATCGGATCGGCATAGTCCCTAGCTATAATATGAAAATCGATGCGATGCGCAGTGGCCCAGCGACAAAAGGCAATAACCGCCCTGATGTTGTAACCAGAGATAACCAAGATTGCCTGTTTTCTAATCATGGTTTAGTCACCAACCCCCGTTCTTGGGTGTGTAAATACCGGGCGTCCGGTGAACCTGTAGACTCGATAATCACTCTTACGGTGGCCTCCAACTTTTCAGCCGTAAGATCTGGATAAATCGGTAAACACAAGACTTGATCTGAAGCCCTTGAAGCCTCGAACAGATTAGCCTTCGAGGCTGATGACAACCCGCGATACATTGGCATGTCGCTAATCAGAGGATAAAAATAGCGGCGGACGTAGACACCGTGATCACGCAATTTTTGGTAGAGCTGATCTCGGCTCAGTGGAAAATCCTGCTCGACAAAAATGGGGAAGTAGGCGTAGTTCCGTATGACTCCGGCAGGTTCCGCCAAGCAAGTGATTCCGGGAAGATCTCCCAGCAGCTGGCGGTACCGACCATCGAGCGCCTTGCGCTTTTCGATAGATTGGTCGATATGCTTGAGCTGCAGCAACCCTAAGGCAGCATTGAACTCACTCATCTTGCCGTTGATCCCGGTGGCCATCACTGTGACCTCATTGGCGAAACCGAAATTCTTCAGATAGTCGATACGCTGCTTGGTCTTGGCATCAGGGCAGACAATAGCGCCACCCTCGAAGGTAGTGAAGACCTTGGTGGCGTGAAAGCTCAGCACAGCCAAATCGCCATGCCTGAGAAGGCTTTCACCTAGGCATTTAACACCGAAGGCATGGGCAGCGTCGTAGATCACTTTGAGGCCGTAGGTGTCAGCAATCTGTTGGATACGCTCCACAGCGCAGGGGTTACCATAGCAGTGGACCGCGAGGATTGCGGTAGTTTGAGGGGTTATCGCCGATTCGATCTTGTCTGGATCAAGTGTGCAGGTTTTGGGGTCTATATCAACAAATGCGGGTTTGATGTTGTTCCAGACGAGCGCGTGTGTCGTGGCTACGAACGAATAAGGTGTGGTAATGACTTCGCCAGTGATGCGCAAAGCCTGCAGTGCGGTAACCAGAGCAATAGTACCATTGGTGAAGAGGGCAAGATGCTCTACACCCAAATAGTCGCATAAAGCTTGTTCCAATTGTTTGTGGAATGGCCCCCCATTAGTGAGGATTTTGCTGTCCCAGATCCGTTGGAGATAAGGGATGAATTCCTCTAGGGGAGGGAGATAGGGCTGGGTGACGTAGATAGGTTTTTTGCTCATGTAGTTATGCCGCTGACCGCATTAGCTCTTGAATATCACTGGCCTTACGATCTTACCCCAATGGGAAATGGGTGCAAACACCCGAAATGGAGCCAATCCCTGTACACGCGCCAAGATAATCCAAGATTTTGTTTCACGTATTGCCACGACGAAGGAATATTTTCCTGTATTGAGATCCAATTTACCCAGCGGTATTACAAACCGATGTGCACCTGGCCTGATGAGAAGCATACGTCCATCCGGGCCATAGATGGGGAGGGATATCAATGCATTCATGGCGACATCATCGATCTGCAATATTACATGGGCTCCTTCTTTGACGGTATTCAGATGAAAGTACAAGATCGCTGTTACCGATGATCCCTGGGCGATGCTGGGTTCATCTCCTTGCAAGGTTTCACCATCGATCTGGAGTTCCAACTCTTGTACCTGGGCAGTACCGGTACCGAATACTTGCGAGTCCCGCTTGATCATGCCGTAATAACAGTCGATGCTCTCGGCAGGATTCCGACTATCGAGCAACATCTCACCATGATCAAGCACCATGACCCTGCTACAAAAGGCCGATACGTATTGCATATTGTGAGATACGAATACGATGGCGGTATTGCGTGCGAGCTTGCGTATTAAGTTCAGGCATTTGATCGTAAAGCTGATGTCGCCAACAGCGAGCACTTCGTCCAGAAAGAGGATATCCGGCTCCAGTAAGATGGCTGCGACGGCGAAGCCGAGCCTGACATTCATTCCCGAACTGTATGTCTGCACTGGAGCATCGATAAAAGCTCCGATTTCTGCAAATTCTATGATTGCCTCGATTTTGTGCGCAATTTCTTGCCTACCCAGACCCAGCACCGCACCATTGATGTAGATGTTCTCTCGGCCAGTAAGTATGGGATTGAAACCCGCCCCAAGGGCGATCAGGGCACCGACTTGCCCATTCATCTCAATACGGCCTGTGTCGGGCTTGATCAGCCCGTTGAGCATGCGTAGTAATGTGGTTTTGCCAGCTCCATTGTGACCAATCAACCCTAAAAACTCACCGCACTTCAGTTCAAAACTCACATCCCTCACCGCCCAGAACTCATCCGGGCGCAGCTCTCCGTTACCACCATGCCGACGCCCCAGCAGTTCGTT
>JBDHRB010000075.1:0-8604 GCA_039807355.1 Candidatus Competibacteraceae bacterium | reverse complement strand
TGCCTCATCAAGCCTCGGGGCCGGCGCTCGAGGCCCTGCCAAAGCTTGGCTTCCCGCCAGAGCGCATCGTCAACATCATCGCGGACTACGGCAATTGTATCGCCGCCTCTATCCCCATGGCGCTCGCCCATGCCGACCAGGCGGGACGCCTGCGCCGGGGAGACCGGGTGCTGCTGCTCGGCACCGGCGCCGGACTCAGCATCGCCGGCGCGCTGCTGCGGTGGTAGACGCCGCCATGTTGCAGCGTATCTGGCAAGCGTATCAAGTGACAGGACGGGTCTTCAGGGCGTGGCTATCGCCCCTGCTTACCCTGTTCTTGTTCCTCAACCTGCGGATGAGCGTGGCTGTAGGGATGCTGGTCGATCCTTTCCTCTTTTCGCGGCTGCGCCAAACCCGGATCGAGCGGCCTATCGTCATCGTCGGCAATCCCCGCACCGGCACCACGTTCTTGCACCGGTTCCTGGTGGAACAGCGTCTCGGCGCGGGCATGGAACTGTGGCGAATGCTGTATCCCTCACTCTCCCTTCAAACCTTGCTACGACCGCTCATGCCCCTCCTGGAGCGGCTGAGTCCCACGCGGCATCATGCGGCGGCAGCGCACCACACCAGTCTGACCGCCGTGGAAACTGACGACGCGGCACTCCTGTTCCGCTATTTCGACGGCTTCTTCTTGTACGGCTTTTTGATGGCCTGGGCCGACCAGGACCGCTACGCCGACTTCGACCCCGCTCACCGGGATACTTCGGCGCGCGACTTCGCCTGGCTGCGGGCCATCTGGCGCCGCAACCTGGTCGCGACCGGCGGTTCCCGCGTGATCGCCAAGCTCTTCTCCATCGGTCCGCGCCTGCCGCAATTTTTGGCGCGGTTTCCCGATGCCCGGATTCTTTATTTGGTGCGCGATCCCGTGGCCGCGATTCCGTCGGCCATGAGCCTGGTGACCGGCGTGCTGGACAGTCGTTTCGGTTTCTGGAACCGCCCACCGGCACTGCGACACCGTTACCTGGATCGACTGTACCGGGCTTTCGTCGAGCTATTGCAGCGCTTTCACGATGCCTGCCAGTCGGGCGCCATCGACCGCAGCCGGGTATTGATCGTTCCCTACGAGCGGCTGATGAGCGATTTCGAGGCATTGATGGCTGAAATTTTAGCTTTCCTCGACGTTCAGCCGACTCCTGCGCTGCTCGCCGCTATCGCCCGGGAAGCCGATACCCAGCGTCGTTATAAAAGCGAACATCATTACGACTTGGCGAGATTCGGTCTCGATGCCGAGCAAATTCGGCGGGACTGCGCGTTCGTCTATGCGAGCTTTCTCAACTCGCGGTCCACCGTTATCCAGACGGTATCCCTGCGGCCCATGGAAGCGAAAGACCGCGTTCATGACGATGCACGGCTACATCCTCGCGGTGTTTTGGAGGCAGAGCATGGCGGTCATTGAAGTGATCGGCATCGGCATTGTCATCTATGCGGCCACCTTGGCGCGCTACTTTCTGTTTGCGGGCGGTGCTTATGGACTCTTCTGGGTATGGAAAAAGCATCGTTTTCAGCACCGGCGAATTCAACAGCGCGCGCCAGACGCGGGGCGTATTCGCAGTGAAATTCATTATTCGCTGTTAACCGGTTTAATTATTGCTTTAACTGTCATGATGATCCTTTATGCAACGCTCAACGGTTGGACGCGAATTTACGTCAATCTATCCGATTACGGTGCGGCTTATTTCTTCTTCAGCATCGCGCTGCAATTGGTCCTGCATGACGCCTATTTTTACTGGACTCATCGCCTCATGCACCTGAAAGGATTATTCAAGCTCGCCCATAGGGTACACCATTTTTCCATCAGTCCTTCACCATGGGCCGCCTACTCTTTTCATCCATTGGAAGCCATCGTTCAAGTGGCGATATTACCTGTTTTCGCTTTTACGATTCCTCTTCACTACGCGGCGCTCTTTATCTTTATTACTTATAACCTAGGCAATAATGTTCTAGGTCATCTAGGCTATGAATTATTTCCCAAGGGTTTTATCAACCATGTCATTTTCAAATGGCATACCACATCTACCCATCACAATATGCACCACGAAAAATTCAACTGCAATTACAGCTTGTATTTCAGATGGTGGGATCTGCTCATGGGAACAACTCATCCCGATTATGCCAAGCGCTTTCGAGAAATCACCAAAAAACAATCAGTTGGATAAACCATCCGATATTCATCAAGATCGCGGGAGAATCCAATGCTCACCCAAACTCGTACCGAAACCATGCAAAACCCCGGTAAAGACGTGCCTTATCTTTGTCGGCTCGAGAAAATGCCGTCCGCGCTCGTTTTTATCATGGGCGCGCATCGTTCTGGAACGTCGCTGCTTTATCATCTGTTGGCCAACACGAATCGATTCAACTACATTTCGGCCTATGACATCGTCAAGTACGACGAACTGCTATTCAATCATGTCATGGGGATGGAAAAGCAAGTCAAACAGGCTTTGGATCGACAGATTACCGCTCAAAGAGGAGATCGACTCATCGACGGAATTCCCGTTGGAGCCGATTTACCCGAAGAATACCGATTCATTCTGTTCAAGGAAAAGATCAATCCACTCCTCCAGGGAAAAACCGTGCTATTTTCGCCCAACCTGGTGCCCGAAAGCCTCGAACGATTCGTCGAGATGTGCCAGAAAAAGCAATGGATTTCTGCCGAAAACAGGCCGTTGTTGTTGAAAAATCCAAACGATTTCTATCAAAATTTCTTAGCCATCCACGCGTTATTCCCGGACGCCAAATTCGTTTTCATCCATCGCCATCCATTGCATGTTTTCAATTCCAACATGATCGCCTGGCCGCTGGCCTTGCAAACGAAATCCGACTATCTTGGATTGCTGGACCCCGACTACGAACGGTTATTCCGCTCGTCGCCCGTCGAACGAATCCTTCGGCTCGCGTTTTTGCGTTCGGGTCTTGGTCGCCGTCGAATCCTGTCCGGGCTGGTGGAAGGCTTTGCCTATTATTTCAGTAACATTAGTCAGTTGCCGTCCACGTCTTACGTTTCGATTCGTTATGAGGATTTGTGTCGGAATCCCGGCTCCGCGCTGACCGAGATCAGCCAATTTCTCGGCGTGGAATTGCGAACCGATCTTCCGCAGCAGCCTGTCAAGCCGCGCGCCCTGCCTGTTTCGTCCAAAGTGTTCGCTTGTTACGAAAAAAAGCTCAACGCGCTAAAACCTTATCTGAGTCATTTAGGGTATCCCTTGATTCCAGAAATGGCTTTATCGAAGCTTTAGCCGAACCAGTGCCAAGGGCATCCACTTGCTTGTGAGCCGATTGAATTCAAGAAAACCAAAAATGGTTTCGCCTGTAGTTTTGACTTGCAAGAGAATCGTTGGATAAGCCCCGCGCGACAATTCGCGCGCTTGGTTCCATTCGGGTGCGACGTTGGTTGCGCCGGAGATGCCGGTTGCTCCCTGTTTATCCGTTTGACCCCGAACGATTTTTCTCTCTTTCCTCTCTGCTCCTGTCGCGTTTCGTCGCAGGTCGCGACGCTTCCCCGCTGTGCCGTTTTCTTGGCTAGGCCTCTGATAAATAGCAAGTAATTCGCGGAATTCATTCCCGGCACGGCGTTTGCCATTCATGGATTACCAATGGAACCACTTGCGTTAGATGGGTGAACATCATGCCGGTTGTACTCGAAAGCCCCTGGTCCTCCAAAGCGTCCCAGAAACATCGCTTCGTATCGGTGGGCGTGGAGGGTTTGGCTGAAGATGCGCTGTTGCTGCGCCGGATGCAGGCCGTGGATCACCTGGGGCAACTGTTCGAGTACCGCCTGGAATTGCTGAGCGAGAACTGCGAGCTGGATTTGGACAAAGTGCTCGGCCGCAACATGACGGTTCGGGTGGAGACGATCACGGAAGGCGCCGGAACCCGCTATTTCAACGGCTACGTTAGCCACTTTCGCTATGCCGGCATCCAGGGCCGCCACGCCGTCTATCGGGCCGTGCTGCGGCCCTGGCTGTGGTTTTTGACACGCAACGTCGACTGTCGGATTTTCCAGAACGAGACCGTCCCGAACATCATCATGGCGCTGTTTCGGGAAAAGGGGTTTTCGGATTTCGAGAACAGGCTGAGCGGCCAGTACCAACCGCGCGATTACTGCGTGCAGTACCGCGAAACGGATTTCAACTTCGTCAGCCGGCTGATGGAGCAGGAAGGCATCTACTACTACTTCAAGCACGAAAACGGCCTGCACAAGCTGGTTTTGGCGGATGGCTACAGCTCTCACAGCGCGGTGCCGGGCTATCGAGATGTTCCCTACTACCCGCCCGATCCCCACCACCACCGCCAGCGGGACCACATTTTCGACTGGGCCGTGAGCAAGCAGGTGCAAACCGGCGGGTGCGCGCTGAGCGATTTCGATTTCAAGGTTCCTCGCAAAAATCTCGACGCGCGGCGAACGATGGACGACAGCGGGGTAACCCGTGGCTACGAAATCTTCGATTACCCCGGCCGCTACCACGAGCATGACCAGGGCGACACCTATGTCCGGGTGCGGCTGGAGGCGCTGGCCACGCAACGCGAGATCGTCCAGGGCGAAGGCAAGGTGCAAGGTTTCTTGGCGGGCGCTCTGTTTTCCCTGAGTCGGTTTCCACGGGCCGACCAGATCGCCGATTACCTGCTCGTGTCCACCGATTACGAGTTGCGCGCGGAGGACTACGAAACCGGCCAGGGCAGCGACGGGGGCTACCACTACGAATGCCGTTTCACGGCGATTCCCGACCGGCAGCCGTACCGCTCGCCGCTGACCACGCCCAAGCCGGTGGTGCAGGGGCCACAGACCGCCATCGTGGTGGGCAAGGACGGCGAAGAAATCTGGACGGACAAATATGGCCGGGTGAAAGTGCAGTTCCACTGGGACCGCTACAGCAAGGCCAACGAGACCAGCTCGTGCTGGATTCGGGTTTCGCAGAACTGGGCCGGCAAACGCTGGGGCGCGCTGTTTCTGCCCCGCGTCGGCCAGGAAGTGATCGTCGATTTTCTGGAAGGCGATCCCGACTGCCCGATCATCACCGGCCGGGTCTACAACGGAGGCAGCATGCCTCCCTACGATCTGCCCGCCAATGCCACCATGTCCACCCTCAAAAGCCAGTCCAGCAAAGGCGGCGGCGGTTTCAACGAGATTCGCTTTCAGGACAAGAAAGACGAGGAGCAGCTTTTCATCCACGCCCAGCGCAACCAGGACGTGCGGGTGAAGAACGACTGCTTCGAGTGGATCGGCCGGAATCGCCATCTCATCGCCAAACAGGACCAGTTCGAGCACGTCGAGCACGACCGCCACGAACTCGTCGATCACGATCACTTCGAGCAGATCAAGAACGACCGGCATCTCAAGGTGGGCGGCAAGGAAGCCATCTCCATTCAGGGCAGCCATTCCTTCACCGTACAGGGCGACGTGATCGAGGTGTTTCAGTCCGGCCATAGCCAACAAATCACCGGCAACAGCTACGTCAAGGCGCAGGGGATCGTGATCGAGTCCTTGTCCGGCATCACCCTCAAATGCGGTAGTACCAGCCTGGTGCTGGGTCCCGAGGGCATCACGCTGAAGGGCGCGCTGCTGACGCTGGACGGCGGGCTCGTGAAGATCGCCTCCGGTCCCGGTTCGCCGCCGCTGACCGGCACGCCCGGCAACGCGGTGTTGCCGACGGCTCCCAAGCAGGCGGAGGAAGCCGACAAGGCCGATCCTGGCGAGATGGCCGAGGTCATCGCCAAGCAGCGCCGAACGCAAACCGGGAAATACGGCACCGCGCCGGTCAAGCCGTTCGTGCCGGTCATCCCGGAGGGCGGATACAAGGGATACATGCGACCCAAGCCGGCCAATGGATCGAGTGGCAATGCTCCTCCACCGCAGCCCGCGCAGCCGAACCCGGCGCCGACGGGCAATCCCTACCAGCCGCTGAGCACGACCTCCGATCCGGCGTCCGGGCGGTCGAACCCGGCACCGACGGGCAATCTCTACCAGCCGCTGAGCAGCGCGCTCGACCCGGCGACCCGGCAAACCGTTATCACCGACCAGCCGCCGCCGGTCCACTGGATCGAAATCGAACTGGTGGACGAGGCGAACCAGCCAATACCGGGCGAGAAATACCGAATTACCATGCCGGACCAAACCGTCAAGGAAGGAACTTTGGACGAGAAAGGCTGGGCGCGGGTGGACGGCATCAAGGGCCCCGGCCAATGCAAGATCACCTTCCCCAACCTCGATAAGGATGCGTGGGATTTCATCAAATCGCTCGGCGCACGCGCTCAGTAATTCACCAGGAGAACCCGACATGCCTCAACTTCACGTCGCCAAAATCAACGACTGCATTTCCAGCATCGCACTGGAGCACGGTTTCTTTCCCGATACCATCTGGAACGACCCGGACAACGCCGATTTGCGTAGAGTCCGCCGAGACCCCAACGTGCTGCGCACGGGCGATCTCGTGGTCATTCCCGACAAGCGGCGCAAGGAGGAGGATAAATCGACCGATCAGCGCCATCAATTTAAGCGTAAGGGCTTTCCGACCACGATTCATATCCGCTTGCTGAAGAACGACGAACCACGAGTAAATGAACCTTACCAATTGGTGGTGGATGGGCGTATTCATGAAGGCACGACCGATGGCGATGGCAATTTGTGGATTTACATCCCGGCCAATGCCCGAAAGGCGACCCTCTATGTGAGCGATAGGGAGAATCGCGATGAATACGAGCTTGCGCTGCGTCACCTGCAACCCGTTTCTGATCTGAAGGGCGCGCAGCAGCGCCTGAACAATCTCGGCTATCCCGCTGGGCCAGAGAATGGCGATCTAAGTCCCTTGATCATTCAGGCGCTCATACGATTTCAGCAAGATAACGGTCTCGATGTCACCGGCGAAAATGATGCCAGAACTCAGGAAAAGCTCCAGGAGTTGCATGGATCTTAGGGGATTCTTGAGACTGCACTGATCTCGTGTACAAAGATACAGATGGTTGTATCCATTACCATGTAATAAGGTCCCGTTTATGCAATGCAAAATCTGCTCTGTGACCACCGAAATTGAGTGTCCCGAATGCCTCAGGCCTGTCTGTCCTGGGCATGTAAGTTCTCATAATTGCTCCCTCTCAAAACGCTCATTTATTGAATTTGAAGATGAAGAGTTCTCTTCCGTACTAGACGAAGATCAAGTGTCCACTAGTGAAGATAGTGAAGAAGTCGACTATTCGCTACTTACAGAAGATTACAAAGAAGATTATAAAATAGAATCAAAGAATCCCAAAAAGCAGAAGACGAATGCTCATAATATCAAAAACAATTCTTCTGGTTCTATATCGGAAATCGAGAAAAAAAATAAATTATCGAGTGACTCGTGTCATTCTTGTAGGATAACTTTTGGAATGGAGGCGTCTGCCAACCAATGTCCTAATTGTGGAAAGAAATTTTGCAATGAACATTACCGTGAACACAAAAATGTAAACTGTTCCCCAAAACAGAATGTATCAAGCCAAACAACATTAACCCCTAGCTATAACAAGGGGTTCAATAGCCAATTTGGCTTGTCTAAACCGCCAGCGAAGGAGTCCAACAAAATATTCATTACATTTAATCAAAGTGGTTTAAACCACTCGACTTTGCTGAATACCGTTAACAATAATTTATTAGATATTGGAATAGTTACGTTCAATATTCATGATTTTAAGGCAGAAGACAAAAAAGAGAAGAACGCGGTATTTAATTATTTATTAGAGAGACACCCCTGGCTTGATGTTGTGGCTCTACAGGAGTTTCGTTGGGGACATAGGGAACTTATCAATCTTGGTGAAGGGATCGGGATCGCCTATGGCCCTCCCATGCTATCCATATCGCCTGGCGCAGATATTGGCAGAATAAGACTCGGCCAAAATGAGCTTTACCCTATCATCTTCAGAACGAAGACTGTTAAGGTAAAAGCGAGCTGGGCTACTTATGACGGAAACCAAAAGCTCGCTCCGAATACGGGCAACCCCGATTTTGAAAAAATTAATAACTTAACTGACAAAAGATTAAAAGGTCCGGAAAAACAGAGTTATGCTTATAAGCTTTTCGAAGAAGATAAGCTTGTTCTCTGGTCGAAAGAAGAACATAACGCAGGATGGGACTTTAAAGGTAAACAAGGGAACCGACCCACCCTGTATACGTGCCGCCCAATCGTCGTCTACAATCTGGAAGTAGAGGGTAAACAAGTATACGTGGCGGTTGTCCATACAACGCCTGAGGGCACGAAATTGGATAGAGAGGGCGAATATCGACAGGTCAAGTCTTTTTTTGAGTACGTCTCGAACCAAGGAGGCTATTGGATTATTATCGGGGACTACTACTTAGACCCTGAGAGTTCAGTCGAAAGTAATACTGGAACAAGCAGTAGACAACATGAAGATCTCTTTAAAACCAACCTTGGCAACTTGGGGTTAGAATTCGCTATACCTATCTCAGCGACGAACCAAACGAAACTACAGCAAAAAACTGGAGCCTTGCAACATCATGATACTCTCATGTCTCAATTTGGAGATCGAGAAAAGGGTATTGAGGTTACTGAAAAAAATCGAGAGGAAGAGAAGTAT
>JBDHRB010000074.1:0-8605 GCA_039807355.1 Candidatus Competibacteraceae bacterium | reverse complement strand
CCTGACGATGGGCATCTCCACGTCCGCGATGATGAGGCGCTGCGCACCGTGGTCCCGCACAGCGCCCGCCAGTTCGCCCGCGCCGTCATCATGCCCAATTTACGCCCGCCGGTGACCACCACCGCGCAGGCGCTGGCCTATCGAGCGCGGATTCTGGAGGCGGTGCCGGATGGTCTGGATTTTCAGCCGTTGATGACCCTGTATCTGACCGATCAGACCCCGCCTGATGAAATTCGCCGCGCTGTGGCATCCGGCCAGATCGTCGCCGGCAAACTGTATCCGGCTGGCGCAACCACCCACTCCGAGGCCGGCGTCACCGATATTCGCCGGATTTATCCAACTCTGGAGGCGATGCAAAGCTGCGGGATGCGCTTGCTGGTGCATGGCGAAGTCACTGATCCTGAAGTGGATATTTTCGACCGGGAAGCGGTATTCATCGAGCGGGTGCTGATACCTCTGCTCCGCGACTTCCCGGCGCTGAAGGTGGTGATGGAGCATATCACCACCCAGGAAGCAGCAGATTATGTCCGCGACGCGCCAGCCACGGTCGCGGCGACCCTGACCGCCCACCATCTGCTGTATAACCGCAATGCGCTGTTCCAGGGCGGGGTGCGTCCGCATTATTACTGCCTGCCGATTCTCAAACGCGAGCGGCATCGGCAGGCGCTGCTTCAGGCCGCTGCCAGCGGCAACCCGAAGTTTTTCCTGGGCACCGACAGCGCACCGCATCCGCGCTCCGGGAAGGAAACCGCTTGCGGCTGCGCCGGCTGTTATACCGCCCACGCCGCGCTGGAACTGTACGCGGAAGCGTTTGAATCGGTCGGGGCGCTGCATCGACTGGAAGCCTTCGCCAGTTTTTATGGCGCGGATTTCTACGGTCTGCCGCGCAATGCCGAAACCATCGTTTTAAAACGCCAGCCAGCGCCAGTGGCCGAATCCTTCGCTTTTGGCGCGGAACGCCTGATTCCATTACGCGCCGGTGAAATACTCAATTGGCAAATTCTCTCGGAATAAGGCGGATGTTCAAATAAACATCCTGATAAAAATCAGGGGAGTGGTCATGCAAAAGAAATTTTGGCAATTAATTGAAACGCTAAAAAAGCTGGGCGTTGAGGAGATGCTGATTAAGGAAGTCGTTGAGCATATTCACCAGCATAAAATCGACGTGATTTGTTGGAATGATGATGATAAAGAACGCATCATTCTTCATGCCTTTTTTCTCGCCCGCGCTAAATATTTTTTGCAGGATTTTTTAACAACTCAATCCCAGGAAAGAAAAATTATTGAAAAATATCTTCAGGAGATTGATGAACATGTCGCCAATCATCAATGGCCGGCACAAGTTGCTGAGGATGATCCGCTGTTGCTTAAGCAAATGTGGCGGCAAAAAAATAGCGAAATCCATCGCGTCAGGCAGTCGCCGGATCATGTTGCCCAAGCGGCGCATATTCTGGCGCTGAAAAGCGAGAGCAATCGTATTCTCCGTATCTTGTTGAAACTACCGGTAATTACTTCAGCCTATGGGCAATATGAACCGGTACTGACCCGTGATTTAGTCGCGGCGATGCAAAAACAACATAATGAATTTGTTAAGTCGATCATTGAAGAAGAATTACAAGGGCGCTATCCCGACGCCTATAATTTTTTGACTGCGTTATATGGACACCGAAATATTGCCAAGTTGAATCAGTTAATTCATTTAAAAAAAATCAGCAGCCAAGGTTTTTTAAAATCCATGGTTCAAAGTAAGGATGCGCTGATTATTCTGATAGAAAATCTGGCGATAGCTCGGCTGGCGTTGGGAGAAAATAATTTTATTAAAATAATTGGGTCTTGGAGCGCCCTCGATCAATTGCGCCTGATTGCCGTTTTGGGTATTTATCATGCCGGGGCGCGTTTTGCTCAATATGATCTCAATTATGATCTGGAATATTCTGATATGCATATTCCAGCATGGATGCAGGATAGCACGGCGGGTGAATTAAAAAATCAGGCGCATGGCGATATCGGATGTTATGCCTTGGTTTTCGATAGCTCTGTGAATTTTAGCCCTGATAATCAAGTCAAAAAAGAGCTGTATGATCATTATATTAATATTCAGGAAAATTTGATTAAACCAAATTATGATGCTCTACAGTTGATTGTCGCTCACGCCGATAAAATGACTAAAATGACGGCGCAGACTATTTTACTGCTACTATCAAGAATGGTCGAGGCTTATCGAAAGATTGCTACGCCAGTTGAAGGTGATTTAGTCTTTAATCAATATAATCTGATAAGCCATGCACTGGAGGAATCCTGGCGAGAATTATCAGAAAAAGATGAGTTATCAGCGGATTTAAAAAGCAAAATCACCACTCTCAAGGATTCACCGCTTTCTGCGATAGACAGCGTACATTCCTTAATACGTTTTCTGCATGAATTTGGCAATCAGGCGTTGGAGAAAAAAATGATTTCCGCTCAGGCGGACATCACAATTACCATTGGTTATATTGAATCTGATCAGTGTAAAAAAATCCAATTAGCTAAATTGGATAACGCACCAATTATTGTCAATGGTCTGATTCGGCATCGGGCTATTTCCGCAATTATTCGGGCCAACCAACGAATGCCTTTACCCACTTTGGGAGCATTCGTAGTCATTAATCATCATATTACTTATAGCGTAAAACTCGGTGAACACCGTGCGGAGTTTTCTGCCAATATAGAGCATCCTGATCACGAAGGTTTTGTCCGATTGCAGAGTTATCAAGGCGGGATAGAAATAGAGCAACAATTGCGCGGCGCATTTGTCGAAAAGGTGTTAAAAGAAAAAGGGATGATGGTGAAATGCGCACAGGAGGGTTTGATAGATTCTTTGGTGAGCGGAGTTTTGGACAAAGATCATGGAGCGAGAACTCATCAGCAGATCGAAGATGCTGTAGTCTTAGTATTAAGACTCATTGCATCGCTGCGCGATTTGGACTATGCAATGGCCTATATTTTTTCTCGAGATTTTTTGCCGAAAGGCATTTCTGACAAGGTGGATGCAGATAAAATCAAGAAATTTGCCACCTCTTTTGCAGAAATTTTTTTAGTTGAGGGAAAAATTCCGCTGGATTATACCGGTGGCGGTATGCCCCTGGCAACCTACTGTGAATATCAAGGGCCTAAAGTTCTTCAGGAATTTAAAGCTTACCAATCCAGCGAGCAGCGCATGTTGCGCCATCGTCTTTATTTTACAATTAATGCTTTATTACGATCTGTGGATTTTCCAATTATTCCGTCAGGCCGGGGTGGAGTTGGGCAGGAAGTGATTGATTATTACTTTAATCGGCCTGTTCGGCTTGCATTGGGTCGTAAAGAATTAATCATTAATGACCAAGGTTTTATTGAGAAGAATTTAAATTATCATCCGGTCAGGGAAATCATAAAAGATATTCTTATTCACGAAAATGAAGCATTAAGAATGGCGGTCTTTCTAAACAAGACTGACCTTGATTTAGACTTTAGTATTATTGGCAGCCTTGATCAATTAACGTTGATGCGAGCGCAAAAAGAGCTGTTCCCAAATGAGTGGCTGGTGGTTTATGGTTTGGCGGATGAAGAAAATCGAGCAATTTTTTACGCATTTGCTCAATATTTAACGCCACAGGAAGAGAGTGCATGGTTATCTGTGAATGGTTTGAGAAAGATATTAAGAAAATCCGCGTATTTTGCTCCGGGAAAAATTCGAGTTCCCGGATTTCAAAAAGTAGTTTCTCATCGCTTACTGGTCGGACAACCTAGTGAATGGATTAGCATTATTGGTTCTTCAGTGAGAGGATTATCCGCTTCAGTAGGTGATGGGTCTGCGCGGATTGGACGAATTACGTTTGATCGGAATTATTATGCTGATCCGAAAACTCGTGATCGGCGGATTTTACTGGTTCAGTTTACCACCCCTGAAGATATTGAAGCGATTCGTTCCGCAGAAGCGGTTTTAGTCACCAGTGGCGGTTTATTAAGTCATACTGGAGTCACTACCCGGGAATTTGCTATTCCCGCTTTGATTATGCCTCATGCCGAATGGGTGCAATCCGCCGCAGGCGTGGTGGTGCGTCTTGAAGAACGTCATCCGGGACAAATGCAGAAAACCGCTGAAGGATTCTGGGTCAGCGATTCGATGATTTCTGAAATCGTCGAGGTGCATGAAGGCGATATGGTGCTGGTTTGGGCTTCGCAAGGCATCGTCTCAATTATGTCAATGGGCAAGCATCACCTTGAGCAAGTTCATGGATTGATTCAGCGAATTATATCTGGGGAAAATGCGGCGATTGATCTTGAACGCCAGTTAGCCAGCGTTTTATTAAGTATCAGTATGCAAAGCAACTGGGAACAGATTGCCGTCGATATGGTGAGTTTGATCTTGGCTGAAACTCTTTGGGATCGGCGAGTCCATCCTGAAGCGCGGAAGAAACTCATTGACATCGTGCAGCGAGTCTGTGCCGGAATGCTTATTGATGGAAAATCAATCCGGCTTCCAGAAAAAAGCATTACTTGTATTAATACGATGATGCAACAATTAACCGGAAATGCTTTAACAGAACTGGAAGAATTATTGTCTGAGATTGAGCATAATTTATTTAAAATAGATGTTTTATGGAGAGCGCAGATTATTGTATCAGTGGCTGAACGTCATTGGGCGCAAGTTATAACCTTAATAAAAAGTTTAGATTTGTCCAACTCACGTTTGCGCTTGATCGAAGAGCGTATGAATAAACTGCGTAATCATCCACGCATCGCTTTACTCAGAGCAACGCTGCTTCACGAAGTGGAATCTTTGTCTTCAGCTCATTTGATGGAATACCATTTACCGCTGATTCGTCAAACGCTGCGCCGATTGGGCCACCAGAAAAACAGCGCCAAACCTCCAAAAGTATTGCTGGTATGTACAGCGAATGTTGACCGTAGCCCAATGGCTGAATTTCTCCTGAAAAAAATATTGAGTGATGAAAAAATCAGCGGTGTTCAAGTGATTTCACGCGGCGTAGCCGCGACAGAAAACGTGCGCATGTCCGAGGTTGCTCAAGCACTGATTTTATCTAAAGATGGCATACATGGACAAACCCATCGCAGCGCCAGAGTTACTGATAGAGATATTGAAGAATCTGATCTTGTTTTAGCAATGGAATCGTTTCATGTCGATTGGCTGAAGGAAAAATATCCGGCTGCAATGGGAAAAATTTTTTTGTTAAGCCATTATGCTAATGTCCCGGAGTTAGGCAGCATTAAGGACCCGGCTGGACAGTTAGGTGATGCTTATGAGCAACTCAGGCGCGAGTTATTGATTTGTTTAAAAGGCGCTTTTAAGCGGATGAGAGAAGAAGGCTTTTTATCCAAGGCAATGATTGAAAATTTACAGATAAAAGCCGATGAACTGGCGAGCGTGAAAAGACATCGGATTGCGCAATCCTGTCGGGTAGTGACTCCGCTTGAAGAAGTGGATGCGGACTTTATTGAGCTGGTCGGCGGCAAAGGGGCGAATCTGGGTGAAATCGCCCAGATTGTCAAACGTCACGGCGGGATGGTTCCAGCGGCGTTGATGGTGACCACCTATGCTTTTCAACGGTTTCTTGAAGAAAACGACTTGCTCGACACTTATCAGGAATTAATTGTTGCAATTGATCAGGTATTAGCAACTGAAGGAATGTCGCATCAGAATCAATATGGGAAGATTGCCGACTTGCTGGATAAAATTCGCCGTTTAATTTTACGCGGACGTTTGGAATCGAATGCCGGAGTGGGCGGTGAAATTATCCAGGCGCTGAGTGATTATGGTTTGAGTGATGCTCAATTAAGTGTGCGTTCTTCTGGATTACAGGAGGATGCTGAAGAAGCGTCTTTTGCTGGAGCCGCGGAAACTTATTTATATGTTGATCCGGTAGATTTGCTGGAGTTTATCAAGAAAGTTTGGACTTCTTTTTGGCTGATCCGGGGGATTTTATATCGACATGATCGGGTGATTCAGCAAACCATGACCAGACCAGCGGTCATTGTGCAGAAAATGTTTAATTCACAGGTTTCCGGGGTGATTTTTACTACTGACCCAGTGAGTGATCGGGACGTGATGGTTATTGAAGCCGGCTATGGGTTGGGCGAGGGGGTCGTGTCTGGTTTGGTCGATGTTGATCGGTATTATGTGAATAAGTTTGATGGTTCAGTGATGAATTTTCACATCGGCAAGAAAGCATTTAAGGTGGTGCAGCATCGTTCGGGCAAAGGCACCTGTATTGAGGCGGTGGATAATGACTGGCGTGATGCGCCTTGTCTGAATGAGGAAAATATTAATATTGAAATCGCCATGGCGCTGGAAGAGCATTATGCGCTGTCTCAGGATATTGAGTTTGGCATTGATCATGGCAAGGTGAGCATTTTGCAAACCCGTCCAGTGACGACCCGAGGGAGTGTTGATTGATGGGGTTCGCGGCGTGACCCAGAACCGCGCCGCGCCGCCGGGTAGTATGTTCACTCTAATTTTCGTTGCTAGATTACCCTCCAACCACTGATGAAAACCGGCCGGTGATCATTGGAAACCGGCATTTGATCAAGACCTTGTGTCGAGGAGAGTATCATGGCAAACATTGCGTTGAAGAATATCGTCGAGGCTCCGGCGGTCGCTAACATCCGCGAGTCGGCGAACCGGATTTGGCTGGCCGGTTTGGGAGCGTTCGCTAAAACCCAGGAAGAAGGCGAAAAACTGTTCCAGACTTTGGTCGAGGAGGGCGAGAAGGTTGAAAAGCACGCCAAGCAAGCCGCCAGCGCCAAGGTTGAAGAGGCTAAAGGCAAAGTGATTGAATTCCGGGGCAAAGCTAATGAGCAACTGGATCGTCTTGAAGAGCTGTTCCAGGATCGGGTCGCTCAGGTGCTGCACCGGCTGGGCGTCCCCACTCAGGAGGACATTCAGGAGCTGACCAAGCGGGTCGAGGCGCTGAATGAAAGCGTGATCGCGCTGAAAAAATGATCTAATCGGTTGTTGCTCTGCCCGCAAGCCCTGCGCCGCAGGGCTTTTTTATGCGCGTTCGTCGGCGGCAAAATTTCCACCGCCTGATCGCGCCGGCTTTTGCCGCTGAAATCCTTGATAATGGGCGGATTTGGATTGTCAGGGGCGGCCCTGGCGGCTGGCAAAGCCGGGCCTCTGCTGGTTTTTACCTTAAATTTCAACGGGAACGCAGCGTTTAATTAATGAAAACGGATCGTATCGTCGATTTGGCCGAGCAGCCGATGACTGCCAGCGAGCGCCAGGCGGCGTTCTGGCTGGCCGGGGTATTTTCCTTGCGGATGCTGGGCCTGTTCATGATTTTGCCGGTATTTGCCTTGCACGCCGAGCGGCTGGAAGGCTATACGCCGGCCCTGGCCGGGCTGGCGATTGGCATTTACGGCTTCAGTCAGGCGCTGCTGCAAATTCCTTTTGGCTTCCTGTCCGACCGCTACGGGCGCAAGCCGATTATTTATCTGGGCTTGCTGATTTTCGCCGTGGGCAGCGTGGTCGCCGCGCTGGCCGACTCGATGAACGGGGTGATTATCGGGCGGATTTTGCAAGGCGGCGGCGCGGTATCGGCGGCGGTCATGGCGCTGGCCGCGGATCTGAGCCGCGAGGCGCACCGCCTGAAGGTCATGGCCGGGATCGGCGTGACCATTGGGATTTCCTTTGCCGTTTCGATGATTCTTGGCCCGCTGCTCAACGGCTGGATCGGCGTTCCCGGCATTTTCTGGCTGACCGCACTGTTGGCGTTGTTCGGCATGGCGGTAGTGCGGTTTCGCGTGCCCGATCCCGTGAGCCGACGCATTCACCGCGATGCTGAACCGGTCGCTGCGCAATTCGGGCGGGTGTTGGGCGACGGGCAATTGCTGCGCTTGAACGTCGGGATTTTTATTCTGCATCTGCTGCTTACCGCGACTTTCGTTGCGGTGCCGTTGAGCTTGCGCACCGCTGGCCTGAGCGGCGATCAGCACTGGCGGGTTTATCTGCCGGCGCTGACCTTTTCGATGTTGTTAATGATTCCCGGCATCCTGTTCGCCGAACGCCGCCGCCGTCTGAAAACGGTATTTGTCGGGGCGATCCTGACCTTGATGCTGGTCGAACTGGGCCTGGCCGCTGGCGCTGGCGGGGTGCTGGAAATCACCGTGCTGCTGCTGGGCTTCTTCACCGCGTTCAACCTGCTGGAAGCGACTTTGCCCTCGTTGATTGCCAAACAGGCTCCGCCCGACGCTAAAGGCACGGCGATGGGCGTTTACTCAAGTAGTCAGTTTTTCGGCGCGTTTGCCGGCGGGGCGCTGGGCGGAATGCTGAATGGCGCGTTCGGGCCGCAGGGAGTATTCGCCGGCGCTGGGTTGGCTGCACTACTCTGGCTGCTGGCGGCCTGGAACATGCGCGAGCCGCCCTATCTGAGCAGTTATTTGCTGCCGGTCGGCGTGGTCGATGAAGGCGCGGCGCAGCGTTTAACCTTGCGGTTGATGGAGGCGCCGGGAGTGGCTGAGGCGGTAGTGGTGGTCGATGAAGGGGTGGCCTATCTCAAGGTAGACCGGCAAACCCTGGATGAATCGCGCTTGCGTCAGCTCGCAGCGGATACGCCATAATAGCGTG
>JBDHRB010000073.1:0-8657 GCA_039807355.1 Candidatus Competibacteraceae bacterium | reverse complement strand
AGTTGATCTACGCGGCGGAACTGACGGCCTGGGACGCTGGGGCCGGTACGACCGTCACTCACTATTTCAGCAGCGCCGGGTTCGTGACCGGGGCCACCGATACGCCCGCACATACCGCGTTTAATCCGCGCATCCGGCAACCGTGTCTGATGCGCCGATCCATTTTTGAGAAAGGCCAGACCTTCGGCGCGTCGGAGGTCGGCTATGGCGAATTGGTGTTGATCAATCTGGACGGCGCATTGGATGGACTGATCAGCCAGCCGATGGACGGACGGCGCTTGATCCTGCGCGTCGGCGACGCCGGAGCCGCCTACCCGTCCGGCTGGACGACGGTACTGACCGCGACGATGGACGCGCCACAGGTCAGTCTCACTGAGGTGTCGATTCGCCTGCGGGATCGCCTGAGCGATCTGGACGTACCGATCCAGGCGACCCGCTATGCCGGAAACAACGCCCTTCCTGCCGGATTAGAGGGCGTTGAAGACGACTTGAAAGAGCGCGTAAAACCGCTGGTTTATGGGCAGGTGTTCAACGCCGCGCCGCCGTGCGTGAATACCTCGCGGCTGATTTACCAGGTCAATGACGGGGGCGTGGCGTCGATCAGCGCGGTCTATGATCGCGGCGTCGCTCTGACCTCTGGAGCCGCGTACAGCAGTCAGGCGGATATGGAGGCGAACGCGCCCGCCGCTGGGGCGTTCCGCGCCTGGCTGGCCGGTGGGTATTTCCGCTTGGGCAGTAGCCCGACCGGGCAAGTCACGGCGGACCTCACCCAGGGCGCGGCGGCGGCGAATCGTACCGCCGGGCAGATCATGAAACACCTCGCGTTGCGCGCCGGGATCAGCAGTGGCGACATTCTGGCAGCGGATGTGACGGCGCTCGATACGGCGAACAGCGCGGTCTGCGGACTGTGGCTACCGGATGAAACGACCGCGCTGGCCGCACTGGACGCTATCGCCAACAGCGTTGGAGCCTGGTACGGATTTGACGCGCTCGGTCGGCTGCGCATGGCCCCCTTGACACTGCCCAGCGGAACCCCGGCGCTGGAACTGGATGCTGTGTCGATCCTGTCCTTGGAGTTGCAGGCCACCGCGACCGGCGAGGACAACATCCCGCCCTCTTCGCTGGAATTGCACTACGCCAACAACGAGACCGTCCAGGACAATGATCTCGCCGGCAGTGTCACTGACGCCCGCCGGGCTTGGCTGAAAGAAGCGTATCGGCGCGTGACCGCCGCCGGAGCCTCGCTGACGGTTCACCCGTTGGCGCAACCGCTGGTGATGAACTCCCGACTGGTCAGCGCGGCGAATGCCCAGACCGAGGCGAACCGCCAGGCGGCGCTGTTTGGGGCGCGGCGGGATCGGCTGGCCGTCCGGGTACAGGCCAGTCCGGCGCGGTTGGCGGCGCTGGAGCTGGGCGCGGTGGTGCGCGTGACCTACCCGCGATTGGGCTATGACGCCGGGAAGCTGTTTCGGGTGATCGGCCTGGAAACCGATTTGCGGCGCGGCGTCGCGGAACTAACGCTCTGGGGCTGAAATGGCGAACCTGTTGATCTGTTACCCCGACCGCTCGAAAACCGCTACGTTGTCCGGCGGCAGTTGGCAGGCGACGCTGCCGCTGGATAACCTGAAAACCTTGCCGCTGGCGACCGTGGCCCGCTCGACCAACGCCACTCTCGCCAGCACCCAGATGGTCATCACGCTGGACACCTCGCGGGCCATCAGCATCCTCGTTTTGTGCGGCCATAACCTGAGCGTGAATGCGCAATACCGGGTCACGGCGGCCAGCGACAGCGAGTTTGCCGATGTGCTGTATCAGTCAGACTGGACAGTGGTCTGGCCGATCCTGTGGAGTACCGATCATCTGGAATGGGAAGATGACCGTTGGTGGGACGGCACGGTTTCCGCCGAGGAGCGCGAAACCTACGTCGCCAACCTGATTCACCCCACCCCGCTGACCCTGGCCCGCTACTGGAAACTGGAGCTGGATGATCAAACAAACAGCGCCGGGTACGTTCAAGCCGGGCGGATGTTTATTTCGACCGGCTGGCAGCCGCAGGTCAATTTTGACTACGGCGCGGCGTTTGGCTATGAATCCACGGTACAGAGCGACATGAGCCTGGGCGGGCAACAGTATTTCAACCGTCAGGCGCATCAGCGGGTGTTTCGCCTGGCGCTGTCCTGGCTGGATTGGGATGAAGCGCATACGCGGATTTGGGAAATCCAGCGGGCGCTGGGGCTGGACCAGGAACTTTTTGTTATCCCTGATCTTGACGATGCGCTGCATACGATGCGCCGGGCGTTTCTGGCGCGGCAGCGCACGCTCAACCTGATCGAGCAACCCAGCTATCTGTACTATCAAAACGCTTTGGAATTTCTGGAGGTGCTGTAATGGCGACGGTGACGATCAACGGCCATACTTATACGGATGACGCGAACCCGACCACCGGGTTAGGCGGCGGCGGCCACCGGGCGCGGTTCATCCCGCTGATTTCTGACGTGGTGACGGTGCTAGGCACGGTCGCCGCGAACGGCAGCCTGACCATCAACCGGGCGCTCGCCTCGAACGCCAGCGGGCAGGTCGTCGCCTCTAGCGTGACCAGCACGGAACTGGGTTATCTGTCCGGCGTGACCAGCGCCCTACAAACGCAGTTGAACGCGAAAGCCGCTTTAGCCGCGAACAACACCTTCACAGCGAAACAAACGCTGACCGGCGCGGAGCAGTTACTCGCCGGCAGCGCCACGGGCGCAAATCCTCCAGGGCGAACGATTTCTGTGCAATTTCACGAAGTCAACAACGTCGCTCAGGGGGTGGGGGTTTACCAATGGAGTTCCTCGGGGGCTGCCGGGCCGAAACTGGCGTTTCTCCGGTCGTCGAGTGCGACGAGCGGAGTACATGGCGCATCTAGTTATGCTGAATTTGGCAGACTGGAGTTTTTTATTTCCGATGGCGTTAAATTTTGCGAGGGCGCAAGAATCTCTGCGTACCCTAATGGTACAGTCGAAACAGATAGCGTTCCCGGCAAGTTGCAATTTTGGACTACGGCAACCAGTGAATCCACGCCGACGCTACGCATGGCCCTCCTAGCGAATGGGAATCTGCTGATCGGTACGGAGACCGACGACGCGAGCGGCGCGAAGCTCCAGGTAGCGGGCGCGGTCAATATCGCGTCCGGCAACGCCTACAAGATCAACAACGTCCAGGTCGTTGGCGCTCGCCAGTCGGCGATTGCGAATGCCAGTGTGTCCTATACCACCGGCAATCTGGATACCGAAGCCGAAATTATCACGGCACTTAACACCACAAATGGCAAGATCAACAGCATTTTAACCGCGTTGCGCACTCACGGTTTGATTGCGACTTGAGGATAATAGACGCTACTTTAACCTATTGAGTTTATTCGTTTTAAACGACGCCACACGTCTCATTATCCGAGATCGGAGATAACAAACATGTCTGACTATCAAGAAACCACGATTGCCGGCACGAAATGGAAACGCGCCTGCCGGATCAACATCGAAAACCCGCTGAACGGGACGCCCAGCGTGCTGTTCGCCGAGGAAGAAGTCATCAACCTCGGTGAAGGGGTAGAGCCGATTAAGCAACTGGTGTCGAATCTGAGCGTGCCGTTTTCCTTGTCCGATACGTTTCCGTTACGCAATCCCGAAACCGGGGAGATCATCGAGGGCCAGACGGGCACGCAGGCGCAACTGTACGCGCTGATGGTGTCCGCGTACTGGCACTATGCACTGGCGCGGGATGCGGGGCCGGGCTAGGCCAATCTGATCGCCACGGGACACAGGGTTTGTCGATCAAACTATGTGTCCGCTTACAATCAAACCATGTGTCCCGTGGCGATCAAACCATGTGTCCGCTTACAGAGTATTACAGTTGTTCCGCGAATTACTAAATCGGCAGAACAGACACATCCCAATCGTCCAGATTGATCTGGCCCGCTCGTCCGGCGGATGAAGGAAATATCAGGAAGAAGCAGCGTAAGCGACTGAAAGATATGGTGGCTACGGGTGGACTTGAACCACCGACACCGGCATTATGAGTGCCGTGCTCTAACCATCTGAGCTACGTAGCCAATGATGCGGGAACTGCGAGGATAGACAAGAGCGCCGGATTATTCCGATTTATCGCTGGCCTGTCAATAGATCAGCGTCGCGCCAGGCTGGACGATCTCAAATACCTCAATGACCTGGAGATTAATATCAGCAGGCAGCGAGGCCAGCGCTTCCGGCTCCAGCTCCAGCAAAGCCGTGATCGGAGCCAGGGCGGCCAGCGCGTTATCGTCCAGCGGCTCGGCGCCGGGTTGCAGGCTGTCGGCGATAGCGCAGGCGACATGGATCATCGCCGCTTCCAGCCAGTAGTTTGGCGCGGCAGCCGGCTCCAGATGGTGGGCGACCGCCATCCACAACCGTTCGGGGAGCCGCCAGTGCTGCAACAGCGCCGCGCTGACCTCGGCGTAGGTGAAGCCGAACACCTGCCGCTCGGCGGCCATCGCGTTGCCGCCCTGCGCAACCTGCTGCAAGACCTCGCGGTAGCGCCCGGCGCACTGGCTGTAGAACACCAGCTTGCCGACGCCATGCAACAGACCGGCTAGAAACAACCGTTCGCCTTCCGGGAGTCGGCAGCGTCGGGCCAGCTCGCGGGCGGCAATGCCGCAGGCGATGCTGTGAAACCAGAATTGCTCCATATTGACCTGCTCCGGCGGCAAACCTTTGAAGAGGTTGACTGCTGAGGTGGTCATGACCAGATCGCGCAATTCGCGCTGGCCGATCAGATAAATCGCCTGGGAAACGGTATCGACAGGATGCGGCAGCGCGTAATAAGCACTGTTGATCAGCCGCAGCAAGCGCGCCGCCAGCGCCGGATCGCACAGGATCACCTCGGCCAGATCCGCCGCCTGGGTATCCGGGCGGTCGATCAATTCGTTGATGCGCAACGCGACATCCGGCAGGGAAAACAGCGTATGCGTATCTTGAACCAGCGTTTCAGGGGTCATGGCGGCCTCATCCAGTAGTCGGCGTTGACGGGCAGTTTAACAAAACATCCGCTCCGGCGAAGCTAGACGGGCGGCGCAGCGCCGTTTTCCAGCGCCCCGGCTAACGTCACCCGCACTTGATGCACCAATCCATCGCGGAATAGCGGAATGTAGGCTGCGCCGCGCTCGATCCGCCCAGGGCGCTCGTCGATTTCCAGCGCGGCGACCCGTTGCGCCTGACCGTCGGGATTGCGCACCTCGATCTCGTAAACCGATTCGTGGTCCGCCAGGCGATAGCGCAACTGAAAACCCGGCCATGCGTCGGGGATGCAGGGCCGCAGGCGCAGGGCGTGGCCCTCGACCAGCTCTAGGCCGAGCAGGGATTCCAGGGTCACTCGCAGCAGCCAGCCCGCCGCGCCGGTGTAGCCGCTCCATCCGCCGCGTCCGACATGAGGAGCGACGCCGTACAGGTCGGCGGCGACCCAGTACGGCTCCAGCCGGTAAATCGCCGCCGCTTCGGGGGTGGCGGCATGGCGCACCGGACTGAGCATTTCCAGCAAGCGCGCCACCGGTTCGCGCCGACCCAATTCAGCCAAGGCCCGCACCACCCACAGCGCGGCGTGGGTGTATTGACCGCCATTTTCCCGCACCCCGGCGACATAGCCCTTGATGTAGCCCGGATCATGCGGGGTGTTTTCAAACGGCGGAGTGAGTAAGCGGATCAGCCCGGCGGTTGGGTCGATCAACCGGCGTTCGACCGCATCCAGCGCCGCTTCCGCCCTGGCGCCGGGCGCGGCCTTGGAGAGGACCGCCCAAGCCTGGACCAGAGCGTCGATCTGACATTCATCACTGAGCGCCGAGCCGAGTACGCTGCCATCGTCATACCAGGCGCGCCGATACCATTCGCCATCCCAGCCCTGTTCATTGAGCGCCTCGGCCAGGTGGCTGCGGAAAGCGGCGTAACGTCGCGCCCGGTTATAGTCGCCGCGCTGTCCGCAAACCGGGATGAAGTCGCCGAGAATCGCGTAAAGGAAAAAACCCAGCCAGACGCTCTCGCCGCGTCCTTCGCGCCCAACCCGGTTCATCCCGTCATTCCAGTCGCCACCGCCCATTAGCGGCAGACCGTGTGCGCCTTGAGTCAGCGAGCGGTCCAGCGCCCGGCAGCAATGTTCGTACAAGCTGGCGCTTTGGCCGGAGTCTTCCGGAGTGAGAAATGCTTCATCTTCGCCCGGTTGCAAGGCCCGGCTCTGGAGAAAGCGCACCGGTTCGTTGAACACGCTCCAGTCGCCAGTGGCGCGGCCATAAAATGTCGCCAGATAGGGCAACCACAAGCAGTCGTCGCTGAAGCGGGTGCGGATGCCGCAGCCCAGCGGCGGATGCCACCAGTGCAGCACGTCGCCTTCCACAAACTGCTGGGCGGCGTGCAACAGCACCTGGCGTCGGGTCAGCGCCGGGTCGTAATAGACCAGCGCGGCGGCGTCCTGCAACTGATCGCGGAAACCGAATGCTCCACCGGATTGGTAGAACGCCGAACGTCCCCACAGCCGGCAGCTCAGGGTCTGATAGGCCGCCCAACCGTTGATTAACAGGTCCAGGGTCGGGGCCGGGCTGCGCAGTTGCACGGCGCCGAGTTGATGACGCCAGAACTGTTGCACTTCGTCGAGCGCCGCGCTGGTCGCGCCGGCCTGGCGGTAATGGCGGATTAGCCGGCGTGCGCCGTCGCGGCTGTCGGCTTCGCCGATGAGAAAGGCCCGTTCCACCCCGGCGCCCGGTTCCAGGCGCAGCGTGACTTGCAGGGCGAAGCACGGATCAAGCCCGGTGCCGAGCCGCCCATCCAGCGCCTTGTCGCGGAGCAGCGCCGCTGGCCGGGCCGGATGACCGAATGCACCGAGAAAGGTGCTGCGGTCGCCGCTGATGTGCATGGGAATGCTGTCGGTCGGGGTCGCAGCGGCAAAGGCGATGCGCCCGCTGAATGCCCGGTTGCGGTTTTCCGCGAGCAATGCGCCGGTCGCGCCATCCTGTTCAATCGCCAGTTCGCTGGCGTAGTCGCCGGGCATCACCCCCAAGACCAGTTGGGCGTAGCTGAACAGGGACAATCGGCGCGGCGTCGTCCCCAGATTGCGCAGGCGGATCAGGGCGATTTTCACCGGCTCATCCCGGGCCGCGAACAGCCAGACCTCGTGTTCCAGGGCTTCGCGGACTTGGCGAAAACGGCTGTAGCCAAAGCCGTGACGGATTTCGTAACGCCCCGCTTGCAGGATCGGCCCTGGGGTCAGCGACCAGCATGCGCCGCTATCTTCGTCGCGCAGATACAGCGCCTCGCCGTGCGGGTCCAACAGCGGATCATTGCGCCAGGGGGTCAGACGATTCTCGCGGCTGTTCTGGCTCCAGGTGAAGCCAGCGCCGGTCTCGCTGACCAGAAAGCCAAATTGGGGATTGGCGATGATGTTGACCCAGGGTTGCGGCGGCAACTGCAAACGCCCCTGGGCGTCCGGTTCCAGGCGGATGACGTATTCGCTGCCGTCGGCGCTGAATCCGCCATAGCCATTCCAGAACTGAAGCGATTCAGCGTCGGTCGGTGCATCCGCGTCAAATGACCCTGGCGAGGCCGGGAGCGCGGGCGGCGGCGTCAGCGAATGCGCCGGAACATTCACCGTCTCGGCGTCAACCGTGGCGGCAAACGCGGCTTCGATCAACCCTGGCGCGGCGTAGCGTTCTATCAGGGCCAGCGCCGCGTCGCGTTGCGGGGCCGCGCCGAGCAGAAAGGTTAGAGATGCCGAGCCGCCCGCCGCCAATTCGACAGTGCGCCGCAGGCTGACGATGGGATCCAGGACGTTGCCGACCGTTCCAGACAGCGGCGCGGCTTGGCACAGGGCCTGGGGTTCGGCCAGAGAATGGCCTCGACCGATAAAGCGTTCGCGGTCGGTTTCGTATTGAAGCGCCCCATCGCCGTCCAGCGCGTGCGCCAGCCAGACGGTCGGCTCCTCCGGGGTACGCGCTCGCCGCCGCGCCAGCAGGGTCCGCGCGGACTCAACCCATTCGGTCTGGACAAACAGTTTGGAAAAAGCCGGATGAGCGGCGTCGGCGGCCCAGGCCTGCAACACCACTTCCGCGTAGCTGGTCAATTCGATGCGCCGGGGCCGGTCGCTGAGATTGCGCAAAGTCACCCGACGCAATTCCAGATCGGCGTCCGGGGCCAGGCGCACCTCCAGCCGGGTTTCCACAGCGTGCTGCTGGCGCAGCCATTCAGCCCGATCCACGGCGAACCGGCCCGTGAATGACGCATTTCCGCTCCAGGTTGGTTGCGGAGTCAGCGACCAGAAAACCCCGCTGTCGAGATCACGCGCATAGAAGAAAAATCCTTCGCCGGTTTCAACCGGGTCGGCGTTCCAGCGGGTCAGCGCCAGCCCGCGCCATGCGGAATAACCGGCTCCGCTTGCGGTCAGGAAAGTCGCATAACGACCACGGGCAAGCACATGACCGCGAACGGCGCGAGCGTGCTGGGTCAGGTCGGCGTGCATGAAAACTCCTCCGGCAATGGCGTTGAAGAACGTGGGTCGGCTAAGTGTAGCGTTATCGCGGCGAACTGTTCGCATCCGGCGCATAACGCAATTCCACCTCTGCCGGAAACGTTCGTAACGTCACGGTTTTTGTGGTGAAAGCGTCGGTC
>JBDHRB010000072.1:0-8768 GCA_039807355.1 Candidatus Competibacteraceae bacterium | reverse complement strand
GGAGGTCCTGTCGACCGTCCGCCATGAAATCCTCGGAAAAGGATTCGAGGATCTCCAGAATCTCGGCGGCGCTGCGGCGCTTTTCGCGCAACACCACTTCATCACCCCGACGGAAAATCTCAACCTCGGAAATGCTAAAACGGAATTCCTTGGGCAAGCGAACCGCTTGACTATTCCCCGACTTGAAAATACGCGCCGTGTGCATGGGTAACCTCCTGAAAGGATATACATTCAGACACCTGCCGCAACGCCTTCTCCACTACTTCCACCCCCGCGCCGGGTTGATGCGCCTGCTCGCTTAATGTGCGTCGCCAGGCCCGTGCGCCCGGCACGCCCTGAAACAAGCCGAGAATATGCCGGGTGATGCAGTGCAGGGGCGTGTCTTGCCGCAATTGCCTTTCGAGATAGGGAAGGAGCGCCTCGACGACTTGCCGCCGGCTTAATCGCGGTGCGCTGGAGTCGAAAAAACGCTGATCCGCGTCGGCCAATAGATACGGATTGTCATAAGCCGCCCGCCCGATCATCACGCCATCGACCTTGCGCAACTGCTCCGCCGCCTGATCCAGAGTGGTCAGCCCGCCATTTAAGATCAAGGTCAGATGCGGAAAATCCCGTTTCAGTTGATACGCCACCTCATAACGCAACGGCGGAATTTCCCGGTTTTCCTTGGGACTCAAGCCGTGCAACCAGGCTTTGCGAGCGTGAATGATGAAGGTCGCGCAACCGCCCGCCGCGACCTGACCGATAAAATCCGCCAGTTCTGCATAGGAATCGCGCTGGTCAATGCCGATGCGGGTTTTCACCGTCACCGGCAACGGCGTCGCCGCCCGCATCGCTGCGACGCACTCCGCCACTAATTCCGGCTCCGCCATCAGGCAGGCCCCGAAGCGCCCGGATTGCACCCGGTCGCTGGGACAGCCGACGTTCAAATTCACTTCGTCGTAACCCCAGTCCGCAGCGATTTGGGCGCACTGGGCCAAGTCGGCGGGATCGCTGCCGCCCAGTTGCAGGGCTAATGGATGTTCCGCCGGATCGTAACCCAGCAAGCGTTGCCGGTCGCCGCGCAACACCGCGCCGGTAGTCACCATTTCCGTGTACAACCGGACATGGCGACTGAGCAGGCGTAAAAAAAACCGACAGTGGCGGTCGGTCCAATCCAGCATCGGGGCGATGCAAAATAGATGAGGAGACATGGCGATCTGAAAATGCTCCCTCATTCCTTGAGGGAGGGAAGGGCATTGATTCAGGTTCAAGGCGCGTTCTTTACCGGACCGACTACTTCATCAAGAAACTGGCGCATCGCTAACCAGGAACGGGCGTCGGCGGCGGCGTTGTAGGCCGCGCCCTTGCTATTGTCGTCGCCGCTGGCCGGATTGGTAAAGGCGTGTACCGCGTTGCCGTAAGCGATCAACTGCCAGTCCACGCCGCCCTTGCGCATTTCGTCCTCGAACGCGGCGACTTGCTCCGCCGGTACATAAGGATCATCCGCCCCGTGCAAAACCAGCACTTTGGCGCGAATATTCTTGGCGTCCTGCGGCGTTGGGCTATCCAGCCCGCCGTGGAAACTGACCACGCCAGCGACTTCCGCGCCGCTGCGCGCCAGTTCCAGCACCGCCGTCCCGCCAAAGCAGTAGCCAATCGCTACCGTTTTATCCGCCGCGACTCCGGGTTGGGCTTTGAGCGCCGCCAGTCCCGCCGCAACTCGCGCCCGGAACAATGCCCGATCTTGTTTGTAGACGCCCGCCAGCGTTCCGGCTTCCTTGCGGTCGGCGGCGACCTTGCCATCCCCATAGATGTCGGCGGCAAGCGCCACATAGCCCAGTTCCGCCAGTTGTTCCGCCCGCCGTTTGGCGTAGTCGTTCAAACCCATCCATTCATGCACCACCAGCACGCCGGGCCGGGGTTGTTGCGCATCTTTGGGAGAGGCCAGATAACCGACCAGTCGGGTATCACCCTGCTGATATTCGACCGTTCGGGTTTCGATAGCGGCCTGACTGAATGTCGGGGCCAGCAGAGTCAGCGCCAGTAACCACCATTTGAACATCGCAACTCCTTCGATTAAGGGATAGTTTTCAAGGCTTGCACCGCTTCCCGGATCAGCGCCGGTCCGCGATAAATGAAGCCGGTGTAAATCTGCACCAGACTGGCCCCGGCAGTGATTTTGCCCACGGCGTCCGCACCGCTGAAAATGCCGCCAGCGGCGATAATCGGCAAGCGACCCTCCAAAACATCCGCCAGTTGGCGCACCACTTCGGTAGAGCGGGCCAGCAGCGGCGCACCGCTTAACCCGCCAGCCTCCTGGGCATACGGCAACGCTTCGACGCCAGCGCGGGAAAAGGTGGTGTTGGTAGCGATCACCGCGTCGATGCCATGCCGCAGCAGCGCCTGACCGACCGCACGCAGATCGGCGTCGGCCAAATCCGGGGCGATCTTGATTGCCAGCGGCGCATAACGACCATGGACATCGGCCAGCCGTTGCTGTTCCGCCTTCAACGTCGCCAGCAGGCGATCCAGCGCCTCGCCATACTGCAAATCGCGCAACCCCGGTGTGTTCGGCGAGGAGATGTTCACCGTGATATAGCTGGCCCAGGGATAGACCTTGCGCAGGCCGAGCAAATAATCCTCGCTGGCCCGCTCGACAGGCGTATCCGCGTTCTTGCCGATATTCACGCCCAGCACGCCTTTAAAACCGCTGCGCTGAACCCGCTTAACCAGCGCATCCGCCCCCTGATTGTTGAAGCCCATCCGGTTGATCAGCGCCTGTGCTTGCGGCAAGCGAAACAAGCGCGGCTTGGGATTGCCCGGCTGCGGGCGCGGCGTCACCGTGCCGACTTCGATGAAGCCAAAGCCCAGCGCCTCCCAGGCCTTGATGCATTGACCATTTTTGTCCAGACCGGCCGCCAGCCCGACCGGATTGGGAAAATCCAGACCCATCACGCGACGGGGCGCATCAGGAACGCACCGTTTGCACAGCAGCTTCAAGGGCAGGGTGGGCGCAAGCGATAGCCCGCGCTGCGTCCAGTCATGCGCAATTTCCGGGTCAAAACGAAACAAGAAAGAACGAAGTAATGAATAAGGCATTTAAAAACCTCAAGTTATTTATTGTAAAATCATTCAGCAGGTGCGGCGAAAAGTCGCGTATTTGTGGCGAACCAACGCCATTTTATTCAGTAAATACTATTCATTCTCAGGCGGGTTTTGTATTATTATGATTAATAATAGTTCCATGCTTGGCGAATGCAGCCCTTCCCCGGTTCTGCAAACCGGCAACCCGCTTGTCCTTAACATGAGGCAAGAGGATTTTTCCAGTCGGAAAACGTGATTTCGCGGCTTTGTTGTTTATTAAAGAAAAAGATCATGATTGATAAAAAAACCGCATTTTGCCGAGCGCCGCGAGACATGTGCCTGTTTTGCAAATGTCAAATGACTTTGCAGATCATCTGGGCGGATTCGCCCGGCGGGGCGGTTTTCACACACCCATATAGAGGTAGATTGCTTCAATGCGCAAACTTTTGATTCTAAGCACAGGAGTGGTTGAAGAAACGCTGCTCCAAAAGATCGCCGCAGCGGACTGGGAAATCTGTTGGGCGCAGGACGTGACCGTGGCGCGCGCCCTGCTGACCGAACACGCCTTTGAAGTCGGGCTGGGCATTCTATTGAATTGTGAGCCGGAACGATCCATCCAGTGGCTGGTGGACCTGGTTCTGGCGCGCCGGAAAATGCACTGGGTGCTGGCGATGTCCCGCCAGTGTCTGGATCGGAAACAACTGTCCAATATCATTACGGAGCGTTGTTATGATTATCACACACTGCCGATTGATCCCCAACGGTTAGTGGTCACGCTCGGTCACGCTTACGGCATGTCCACCATGAGCGAGGCGACCTTACGCCAGCAGCGCGAAGTCGAATCGCAGTACGGGTTGATCGGCAACAGCCCGGTCATGCAGACCCTGTTTCGCGGCATTCAAAAAGCCGCAGAAGTGGATGTGCCGGTATTAATCACCGGCGAGAGCGGCACCGGCAAGGAACAAGCGGCGCGTTCCATTCATGAATATTCCAACCGGGCGGCCTCGCCGTTTGTGGTGATGAATTGCGCGGCGCTGCCGCCGAATCTGATCCAGTCGGAGCTGTTCGGCCATGAGAAGGGCGCGTTCGCCGGGGCTACGGATCGTCATATCGGTCATATCGAAGCGGCGGATGGCGGCACGCTGTTTCTCGACGAGATCGGCGACCTGGCTCCAGAACTGCAAGCCAACTTGCTGCGCTTTCTCGAAGAGAGAAAGATTCGGCGTCTGGGCAGCACCAAGCCGATTCCCGCCGATGTGCGCATCATCGCTGCCACTAACACCAATCTGGAACAGGCGGTGCAGGAAGGGCGGTTCCGCGAAGACTTCTATTATCGGCTGAATGTGTTGCACCTGCGGGCGCCGGCGCTGCGCGAACGCAAGGCCGATGTTGAATTGCTGGCCCGCTATTTCTTCGCCAAGTTCGCCGCAGAAACCCGCACCTCGGCGAAAGGATTCAGCCGCGATGCGCTGGAGGTGATTAGCCGCTACGACTGGCCGGGCAATGTGCGGGAGTTGATGAACCGGGTGCGCCGGGCGGTGTTGCTCAGTGAAGGCCCGTACATCGTCCCCGCTGATCTGGAGCTGGAGCGGCGTTCGCTGGGCCGGGGCTTTGTCACTCTGGACGAAGCCCGAATGGCCGCCGACCGCGAAGTGATTCAATCCACCTTATTGCGGACGCGCTTTAATATCGCCCGCGCCGCTCAGGAACTGGGCGTCTCGCGCATGACCCTGTACCGGCTGATGGAGAAATACGACATTCGGCGCGACAACATGTAAGGGAGGCCGGATTGCCTTCTATAGCCATCCGATCTGAGCTGTTGTGGAAATGAACAAAATCCCCCCGCGGCTAACGCAGCGCCCCCCTTTGAAAAAGGGGGGCAGGGGGGATTTCGTCATTGGATGGAAACCACAACTCGTCGAGGAGCGCTATATTATTCTGGATGTTTGATTCCAAAGCTTTTCTGCAAACCCTGACCGCGCTGCCGGGCGTCTATCGGATGCTTGACGAGCGCGGTCAGGCGCTTTATGTCGGCAAGGCGCGCAATCTCAAGCAGCGCGTTTCCAGTTATTTCCGGGAAAACCACGCCTCGGCGAAAACCCGCCGTCTGGTCGCCCGGATTCACGCTATCGAAGTCACGGTGACGCATACCGAGGTCGAGGCGCTGCTGCTGGAAAGCACGCTGATCAAGACCCTGCAACCCCGCTATAACATTCTTCTGCGCGACGACAAGGGCTATCCGTATATTCACGCCTCGTCGGACGCCTTTCCGCGCTTGTCCTTGCATCGCGGCGCCAAACGCGCTCCGGGTCGTTATTTCGGACCTTATCCCAGCGCCAATGCGGTGCGCGATACCCTCGATCTTTTGCAAAAGGTATTTCGTCTGCGCTCCTGCGAAGACGCCTTTTTTCGCAGCCGCACCCGTCCTTGTCTGCAATACCAGATCAAACGTTGCACCGCGCCCTGTGTTGGCCAGGTCGATCCGGGCGGTTATCAGCGCCAGGTGCAGGATGCGCTGCGCTTTCTGGAAGGTCGAAGCGCCCAGGTCATCGACGATCTGACGCAACGGATGGAAGCGTGCGCCGCTGCATTAAATTTTGAGGAAGCCGCCCGTTGCCGCGATCAGATTGTCGAGTTACGTCAAATTCAACAGCGTCAGCATGTGCAAGGAGAGGACGGCGATCTGGACGTGGCGGCGTGTGCAACGCGGGAAGGGGCTGCCTGCGTCCAGATTTTCGTCTTTCGTCAGGGGCGCTTGCTGGGCAATCGGGCCTTTTTTCCGGCGCTGCCCGATCACGCGGCGCCGGGAACGATTCTGAGCGCCTTTCTCGCCCAGTATTATCTGGACAAGGCGCTTCCCGCTGAAGTGTTGCTCAGTCATGCGCCGGCGGAAGCGACCCTGCTTGCGCAAGCGTTACAGGAGCGCGCCGGTCGGCGGGTGGCCTTAAGCGTGCGCCCACGCGGCGAGCGGGCGCACTGGCTGGAGATGGCGCAGCGCAACGCCGAACAGGCGCTGGCGGCGCAGTGCGCCAGTCGGGCCGGGATGCAGCGTCGGCTGGCGGCGCTGCGCGAGGCGCTCGGCGTCGATCAGGAGCTGACCCGGCTGGAGTGTTTCGATATCAGCCACACCCAGGGTGAGGCAACCGTCGCCGCCGGTGTGGTGTTCGACGCCGAGGGACCACGCAAATCCGATTATCGGCGCTACAATATCCAAGATATTACGCCGGGCGATGATTATGCGGCGATGCGCCAAGCGTTAACCCGGCGCTATACCCGGTTGCGAGAAGAAAAAGCCACGTTGCCGGAAATCCTGTTGGTGGATGGCGGACGCGGACAATTGACGCAAGCCCTTGAAGTTTTGGAGGAACTGTCGGTGACCGGAGTAATGGCGGTAGGCATTGCCAAGGGGCCAGAGCGCAAGCCGGGTGGCGAGACGCTGTATGTGGGCAAGGCGCAGCGCCCGGTGCATTTGCCGGCGGATTGCGCGGCGCTGCACTTGATCCAGCACATCCGCGATGAAGCGCATCGGTTCGCCATTACCGGGCATCGCCAGCGGCGGGCTAGAAGCCGCACCGTGTCGGCGCTCGATGACATCGCCGGCGTCGGTCCGCAGCGTCGGCAGGCGTTATTGCGGCACTTCGGCGGCTTGAAGCAATTGACCCAGGCTGGCGTTGAAGACCTCGCGCAGGTGGAGGGCGTTAGCCGCGAACTGGCGCGGCGCATCTATGACGCTTTCCATGGTGAGAATTGAGTGTGCCGCGAGCCATGCAGTTGAATTTGCCCACCTTGTTGACGCTGTTGCGAATCGCCCTGATTCCGGTGTTCGCCGGGGTATTTTTTATGTCGTTCCGGGGCGTCAATTTTCTGTGCGCCGCATTATTCGGTCTGGCGGCGCTCACCGACTGGCTGGACGGTTATCTGGCGCGACGCCTGAACCAGACTTCGGCGTTTGGCGCGTTTCTCGACCCGGTTGCAGACAAGTTGATGGTGGCGACGGCGCTGGTGTTGCTGGTGCAAGCAATTCCGACGCCGCTAATGGCAGTGGCGGCGGCGATCATCATTGGCCGGGAAATCGCCATTTCGGCGTTGCGGGAATGGATGGCGCAGATTGGCAGTCATCGGCGGGTTGCGGTGTCGATGGTCGGCAAGTTCAAAACCACCGTGCAGATGATTGCGGTTTTATTGTTGCTATATCGGGAGCCGGTCTGGTTTTTTCCCACTCTGCAAGTCGGGCTGGGTTTGCTGTTGGTCGCGGCGGCGCTGACCCTGTGGTCGATGTCGCATTATCTGATGGCCGCCTGGCCGGCGCTGCGGCACAGGGCTTGACAACCGGGTTTTTCTGGCTAGAATGGCCGGCCTACGCAGCGGGAATAGCTCAGTTGGTAGAGCACAACCTTGCCAAGGTTGGGGTCGCGAGTTCGAGTCTCGTTTCCCGCTCCAAGTTTCCAGGCCTCGGTTCCGCGAGGCTTTTTTGTCTTCCGGTGATTGCCGGAACGCTTATTCAGGCTAGGTGGCAGAGTGGTCATGCAGCGGCCTGCAAAGCCGTCAACGCCGGTTCGATTCCGACCCTAGCCTCCAAAACAGGATTTAGTGAATTTTCAGGGAAGTCCAAAAACCCGCCTTGTGCGGGTTTTTTCATGGGTTGGATTTTTTCAGCGAGCGCGGGCCGTAAACCGGCGGAGGAATCTAAAAATGCGTCAGATCATCCAGTTATCTACTCATCACCGTGAAGAGCTGCTGGACATCACCGCCCAGGTTGCCGCGCTGGTCAAGGCCAGCGGCGTGCAACAGGGACTGCTGGCGGTCTACGCCCAGGGCGCGACCGCAGCGATGATGATTCAGGAAAACTGGGATGAGAGCGTGCAGACTGACGTGGTGGAACTATTGCGCCAGTTAATTCCGCGTGGGGTGTGGCGGCATGACCAGCAGGACGGCAATGGCGATGCACATCTCAAGGCCGGTCTGGTCGGGCCGTCGGAGACGATTCCGATCATCGACGGTCAACTCGGCCTGTCGCGCTGGCAGAATATTTTCTTCTGCGAATTTGACGGTCCGCGCCAGGATCGGCGCATCGTCTGTACCGTGCTGGCCGATTCACCGGGATGATCCGCCGCGCCTTTTTTCGCTGATAATCGTATACAATCCTCGCGGCCACCGCGCCGCCCGTTGGCGTTGCCGGTGCAATAACCCCTTCATTAGTAGAATGAATTTTCGCCGGATGGCGAGGCAAGGCATGGCGCGAATCAAACTGGAACTGCCGGAGCATTTTCCCTTCAGCACCGAACTGCGGGTGCGAATCACCGATGTCAATTATGGCGGACACATGGGCAACGATTCCCTGCTCGGTCTGCTGCACGAAGCGCGGGTGCGTTTTCTGGCGCATTATGGCTTGAGCGAACTGGATATTGGCGGGGCCGGCATCATCATGGCCGACAGCGTGATCGTCTATAAATCCGAAGCGTTTCCCGGCGAAATGCTCGACATCGCCGTCACCGCGACCGATTTCAATAAATACGGTTGCGATTTCGTCTATCGCGTGACTGAACAAACCAGCCGCCGCGAAGTCGCCCGCGCCAAAACCGGCATTGTCTTTTTCGATTACCAAAAACGCGCCGTGCAGAAAACCCCGCAGTCCTTCCTCGATTTGTTTACCTCCGATGCCGCTGTCTAAATTGCCATTATCGCCCGCTGCCCGCTCCTGG
>JBDHRB010000071.1:0-8832 GCA_039807355.1 Candidatus Competibacteraceae bacterium | reverse complement strand
GGGCCCTCTGGAAAAAACAAATTTGTTTGCTATTATGATAGCTGATTTTCTACAAATAAAAACGGAAAGCTATATAATCAGGATCGCCTTAGCATTCTAAATTGAGCCACTATCGAAATATTAACCATTGGTGCTAGTTTTTTCACAGGCTGAACTCGGCGATGGACAACGGCACGAAGCCGTGTTTGTCGGGCTGAAGGCCATCCCACTGGATCAGCAGATTGAAGGCGGCGACGGTGAACGCCAAGCGAGCCAGGACATCATCGATGACGCGATGCATGACCTTTTTAAAATGGCTGATCAGGGTCAACATCGAAAAGACGGTTTCGATCAGCATCCGGTCGTTCCAAGTGCCGCGCGGGCAGAGTTTGAGATTGGGCGGATCGCCGTCGCGGGCGTGGAAGCCGGCGTCGGCCAAAACGATCATGCGGTCTTGGAAGAGCTGGATGAGCGGGTGAAACCGGGTATCGTGGGCGTTGGCCGGCAGGCCCAGCCAGCCGACGACTTCGCCCCGGTGGTTGACCAACAGGCACAATTTGACCCCCACGATCCAGCGATGGTTGGACAGACCCTTACGACCGATCTGGGCCGGGCTGCGCCCTTCTCGAATCGGGTGAATCAGTTCGATGCCGTAGCTGTCCACCACCCCCAACAGGGTCGGCGGCGCCAGGAACAACAACGTCCACTGTTGATGGGTTTTGAACTGGCGAAACAACCGAGTCCGCTCGGGCAGGCGAGGAAACAACGGTTGGTAATCCCGCGTCAGCCAGCGATAGAACGCGCGGTTACCGACCCCCTTCAGGGCGTGCAATACCCCCAAGGTCACCACCTCGCTGGGCCACAGCACCGCTTGGGGATGTTTGGGCAGGGCTTGCATCCGGTCGTCGATCCGGCAGAACAGGTCCGTGATAAAATCGGTGGTGGTCATGGCCGCTCTCCTCTTACCGTCAATCGTCGAACGTTACAGGGTTGACATGAGGGCGACCGTGGCCGCTTCAACCTAAAAAAACTAGCACCAATGGTTATTATAAACAGGCCGGATGGATCAATGTTAGACAAAGGGTTCTGATCGGCATACGCATACGTGTTGATCCCCCCTCCAGTCCGATAGGATCGGACTGGACGTAGCGCCCGGTGGTGGGATCATAATCCCGGAAGGTTTTGTAGTGCAGGCCGGATTCCTAGTCGAAGTACTGGCCGGGAAAACAGTCACCTGGCGGCCTTCGGTCGTGCACGCACCGATTTTCCCAATGTACTCGGACTGTTGAGAGCGGTCCGGCCCGATGGGATGAGCGAGGCGGTGCATTTCTTGCGTAATCGGGGATTCGCCTTTTGGCGGATTACGCTCCACCCATCCGCCCTACCGCGCTGCGGTTAGGGCGGTGGCCGCCATTGCGGTGGCGTCGGGCGATGGAATCGGATAATGGAAAGGTGGGCGATGCCCACCCTGCCCGGCTATTGTATTTTGTAATTTTCATTGAATTGTAGATTAAGGATTTTATCTCCATATACAACACAAAAAAATGTATAATATACATTATTAGAATAACCTGTGAATTTGAATACTTCGCTATTTTTTTGGTCACAATCTAGCACATCATCGATCAAATCTATTACTTTAAAAGCCAAATATCGTTTTCTTTCTTCAAGTTGTTTTGATTCAAATTGTGCATGCTCGCCAAGCAAATTTTGAATTAAATAAGATTGAATTGCTTTTTCTAATTCTTTCAAACCCCCTGGTAACAATTCAGCAGTACTATATTGAATTTGAAAATCTGGAGCATAAAAATCTGCGACTCCCGCAACTACATCTCTGTCCTTATGCTCCGTTACGAATGCACACGCTAGATATTGCCTAATTCCTCCATTTAAGGAAGAGATTCCACCAAGGTATCCGTCCAGAAAGCTTACTCTCATGCATATTTCTTTATTCATATGTTTTAAACACTTATTTTGGACATGGACCACAAATATCTTCGTAGGCTTTTTCTAACTTTTGCAAGCGTTCCTTTAAAATTTTGATACGCATTAAATGGGTCCGATAACTAGGAGAAGCGGAGTTTAAGTCAGTCATCCTCCAAGCTATCTGGGCACGTAATACATCAATAGCACGCTTCAGTTCTTCACAATTATCTCCAAATGGATCAGGAACAAAATCTTTCGCTTCATTTTCTTCTGCATGACTATACGGGGCTGGGCTACTAGCATTACCTCCATTTATTATCGGCAATGGAATTGGTGGAACTGGCTTTTTAGGAAGCATTCCCGCTTCCGCACAAGCTGCCGTATTTTTTGGATTTTTACATAGCTCAAGCGATGAAAATAACCCATAAGGATCGAAATCATTTATGGGATTCCCTCTCACATAACTATATGTATTAACCCCTCCCTCCAGTCCAATCGGATCGCTCTGCACATAGCGCCCGGTGGCGGGATCATAGTCCCGGTAGTAGTTGTAGTGCAGCCCCGCCTCGGCATCGTAATACTGGCCGGGAAAGCAGTCACTCGTCGGTCAGCGGTCGCACATTTTCCGGTTTTCCCAACGTCTTCAGATCATTAGCGGCGGTTTGACCCGATAGGATGAGGGAGGTAGTGCATTTTTCCCGTAGGGGAAATTCCTGTTCCGGCGGGTTACACTGCGCTAACCCGCCCTACCGCGCTGCGCTAATTTACCCTGCCGGGCTGTCCAGTTTCCCGTGGAATCCGTATCCACATTTGGGTGGAATACGCAGATTACGCATCGTCCGGCGTACGCTGACTTTTTATATTACGAATCCTACCCATAATATTAATCAGATAGAGAATTCCTTTTTCTTGATCAGAGATTTTTTTCTCATTATCTAGGTACCAAGCTACCCATTTAGTTAGATCATTTCCATAATTAACACCTGCTTCCTTTACTAATACGGCTCGGATTTCATCAGTTTCCATAAAGTTTGACGAGATCGAAATATACTGCCCAGCGATATTTGACTCTCCTACGAGTTTGCAAGCAAAATCGCAAAGAAGAGTATAAATCATTGATGATTGACTAATCATGTTTATAGCCTCGGAATCGAGGAATATCTTGGCAAATGCGTGGACAAATTATACAAGCTTCCGCCGCATTTTTCTCATAACCATGTACCAGCATCTTTGCATCTTTACCTTGATTAATTTGACTTAAAATGAACTTGAAAAGCAGAAGCATATCCTCAAGTAGTTCATCGCAGCCGTCGTCGTCATCATCACATTCATCATTAGAAGCCGGGATATCAGGCGGTGCGACTGGCTTTACTATAGGAATCGGTAGAGTTGGCGGCAGACAAGGAACATCGGACGGTCCACCACAGTCGTTCGTCGTCGGAATCGGTCTGTTGGGCGGAGGTGTCGGGGGTGGTAATGGCACGCAAGCTGGCGGATTACGTGCGCAGATCAACACCAGCCGCTGCCAGAATAACCCCAATGGATCGCTGCGGCTGATCGGATTCCCCCCCACATACCCATACGTATTGACTCCCCCCTCCAACCCCACCGGATCACTCTGCACATACCGTCCCGTTTGGGGATCATAGTCTCTGAAGAAATTGTAATGCAGGCCCGATTCCGCGTCGTAATACTGTCCGGGAAAACGGAGGTTGAAGGTCAGGGTTCCGAGGTTTTCGGGGTTCTCCTCGGGCGGGGTGTCGCCGAAGGGGGCGGAGGTCCAGCGCCAGCGGAGGTGCTGGCCGGCGTCGGTCAGGACGCGGGGGGTGCCCAGATGGTCGGCCTCGACAGCGTAGAGCTCGGTTTGAGTAAAGCCATCGACCTGGCGGTAGACGCGGTAGGCGACCGGGAGATCGCCGAGCCAGGCGTATTCGGCGAGGGGCTGGCCGGTTGAGTCGTATTCGCCGAGCAGGTGGCCCGCTTCGTCGTAGACGAAGTGGCAGAGATCGGCGCCGACTTGCTTGAGGACTCGCTCGCCGAGGCCGTTGTACTCGTAGCGGGTGAGCAGCGCGCCCTGGGCGAGCTGGGTCAGCCGCCTGGTGCTGTCGTGGGCGTACTGGCGCGTCAGGTCGAGGGTGAGGTTGCCGGCGGCGTCATGCGTGATCGGACCGGCGTTGATGCTTTGCAGACGGTTGCTGTTGGCGAGATACTGGTAAGCGGTGAGTTGGCCGTTTTGGGTCCGGCTTTGGCGGTTGCCGTTGGCGTCGTAGACGTAGCTTTCGGTGCGGGCGGCATCCTGGTAGCCGGTGAGCCGGTCGGCGGCGTCATAACTGAATTGCTGGTGACGGGCGGGATCGGTGGGGGTCAGGGCGGTAAGGCGCCCGGCGGTGTCGTAGGTGATGTGGACGGGCTCATCGGCGAGGGTGTAGCTCGCGATCCGCCCGGCGGTGTCATAAGTGCGCCGGTGGTCGAGGCCGTTGGCGAGCCGGAGCGCTCGCACCGCGCCGAAGGCGGTATATTGCGGTTGATCGGCGATGGCCTGCCCGTCCCAGGTTAGTTCCGATACCCGCCCGGCGGCGTCGTACCGGTACTGGATCACGCCGCCGGAAGGATAGGTCAGGCTGTCGAGCCGGCCGGTGGTCGGATCGTATTGGGCGTGGACGGCGAGCGTGACCGCCCCTCGGCTGTAGGCGCGGGCGATGACGTGGCCGGCGAGGTCGTAGTCGAAGGCGAGGGCGTTGGGGCCGGCGTCCAGTTGATCGAGTCGCCCGAGGCTGCGCGGGGCGCGGTCCCAGGTGTAGCGGTGGGTGGCTTCCAGGGTCTGGTCGGGGCGGTAGAAGCGGCGTTCGATGGGGCGGTTCAAGGCGTCGTAGGCGGTCTCGACCCGCGCGCCGCGGGCGTCGGTCTGCTGAATCCAGTTGCCGGCGGGGTCGTAGACGTAGCTCGTCGCCCCGCGATCCGGGCTGGCTTCGGCGCGGACTTGGCCGAAGCCGTCGTTGCTCCAGGTGGTGACCGCGCCGTTGGGGGCTTGGACGCGCGCGGGCGCATCGCTGGGGTCGTAGCCGTAGGTTGTGGTTTGATTGAGGGGGTTGGTCTGGGTCTGCAACCGGCTCAGGGGGTCCCAGGCGGTGCGGGCGGTTTGGTTGAGGCCGTCGATGACGCCGGTGAGGTTGCCGACCGCGTCGTATTGGTAGCGGGTGTCGAGCAGGATGTCGGCCCGCGCGGCGCCGAAGACCGTCAGGAACGAGAGAAGAACCCAGAAGCGGGGCCAAAACCGGTGCGAGAAGACCCCAAACCCATTGTCCGGGGCGTTCACGGCGTCACCCCCAGAGTTTCCCGCCGCATCCGCGAGAGCGCGTCGAACTCGCGGTCGATCTGCCGCGCGAGGGTACCGGTGGGATCGTAAAGCTGTTCCTGGAGCCGGTTGCCGGCAGGATCGAGGGTGTAGCTGACCCGGTTGCCCAAGTTGTCCCGGATGCCGATCAGCCGGTGGGCGGCGTCGTAGTGGTAGCTCAGCACCGCGCCTTCCGGGAGGCTGATTTGATCGAGCAGCCCGCGCGGGTCGTAGCGGTAGGTAGTCGTCAGACCGGCCTCCGTGCGCGCGGTGAGCCGTTGCCGGGCGTCGTAGGCGTAGAGGCGCTCCGCCCCGTTGGGGTCACGCCGCTGGAGCAGTTGGCCGTGGGCGTTGTATTTCAGATACTCGGTGACGTGGCCGGCGGCGTTGGTGGCGCGCTGCAACTGACCGCGACAGCCCTTGGCCATCCCCGACCCCTCTTTCGCGCCCGGACATTGGGCGTCCGCCGGCCAGTACTCGTAGGCCGTCACGTCGGCCACGTCGGTGCGGGGACCGTCCGCCGTCAGGACTTGGCCATTGGCGTTGTAGGTATAGCGCCAGACGCGGCTGGCGTTGGTATCCAGCGCGGTTTCCGCGCGGCTCAGCAGGTTGCCCCGGTCGTCGTAGCTGAACGCGGTGCGTTTACCCGGCTCGGTGACCTGGATCGGCAATCGGAAGGTGGGATGCCATTGCGTGGTGATCGTGCGCGCCTGGGGCGTGCCCGCCGCTTCGGTGCGGCTGGTTTCGAGGTTGCGGGTGAGATCGTAGGCGTAGGTGGTCTTGACCCCGTTGAAGTCAGTGCGGCTTGCAACATTGCCGTTGGCGTCGTAGGTGGTCGCGGCAGCGGATCCGCCACAGCCGCTCCCGCACGGCTGGCTCAGAGTGGTATTTTTGCGCACCCCCCAGATGATCTGAAAACCGTAAGTCCTGGCAGCGCCGCGCGCGTCGGTGACTTTGGTAGTGCCATCACTGTTGTAGGCGAGTGTCACCTTATCCACACCGCCCGCGCGCTCCGACGATACCGCCTGGCCTTGCGCGTCGTAGCTGTATGTTGCAAAACGTGCGCCGTTTTCATCCAGGATGCCGGTCAGGGCATGACGGAATCGGGAATCTTCGTAGAGATAAATCCGACTCTTGCCATCGGGGTAGGTGACTTCCACCAAATTGTCAGCAACATCGTAACGGTAAACGTAAAGCTGGCCGGCAGGATCGACAAGCGTTTGTAGTCGATTTTGGTCATCGTAGCTCATCGACAATGCGCGGCCGAAGGAATCGGTAACGCGAGTCAGCAAACCTCGCGAGTTGTAAGCCAGCGTCTGAGTCAAGCCGCCGCGACTCGCGATGGCGATCAGCTTGCCCGTTGCATCGTAAGTTTCGACGCTGTCGTCCGCCGTCGTATACCGCCAACCCGTCGGAACGCCACCGGTATCGGCGAGCGATTCCAGGCGACCGATCACGTCCGGATTGGAAACCCAAGTACCATTCGCGGTACGGTTGTAATAGAATACCCGCCCGTCGGAGCGATAAACATAAGCGGTCTTCTGGCTTTCCGTACCGAATACGGCAATTGAAAGATCGTAGTTATGAAGCCATTTATAACCTAAAGCTGAGGGTGCTTTTATCAAACCGCTGTTGTAAGTACGCTCGAATCTCAAGGGAAATGAACTCGCTCCGCTGTAATCAACCTCGCGCTGGATTTTGTCGCCCATGGCTGTCTGGATGGGGTTGCCGGCCGCCGCATGGAATGGGCACTGCCATTCGGGGACTAGACCAATTTGACGACAAACAAGCTCTTTATTGTTGCTCCTATAAGCCATGCTATACCCACGAGGACAATAATAGTAAAAAATCTTGTTAAAATTATAATTCTCATAATATGTATAGTTGTATTGACATCCTACCCCTTTGAGTCCATAGGCAAATTCAACCCTCTTCAAGTCCATTCTAGCGAATCCTTGAAAAAGATTATTTTCGCGAACCCAATCCGGAAGACAATGGTCATAATAAGAAGTTGCGCTATCGCCAACCGTCCAATCAGATGCAAATTTGTTGAACCGATAAAAACAATAGGAACCATAACTCATTCGCAGCGCTGTAAACGCAGAAATCCATTCTTGCTCATCGTTAAAGCATCGACCAAAAAAACTGTAAGGGTCAAGATATTTCGATTCCGTCTTTCGTGGAGCAATTTCAAACAACTGACTACTTGTTTGGGCTGTAGACTCCTGAGTCATACTCAATAATAAAAATATTGCTGCTGGTAAAATTTGTAACAGCAGCAAATTAATTATTCCAAGGATGCCAAAATCATCTATTTTAGAATTGCTTTTCATGCTATTTTTTTAGAGTAGTGACCCCAAGTCGAATGTTCTAGACTGATCGGGCAAGATTTTTTTTGACGAGCGGGACGCCACATGGTTACGATCACGCTCACCTGTCCGTACTGTGCCAGCGACCAGCTGATCAAGTATGGGGTGACGCCCAACGGCCAGCAGCGCTACCGGTGCGGGGCATGTGGGCGGCAGCACCGGGAACATCCGGGTTCCAACGCTTACTCCGACGCCGAGCGGGAAATCATCTTGTGCGCCTACCAGGAGCGGAGCAGTCTGCCGGGTTGTACCACCCCTTCGGGGTGTCGCGCAACACCGTCAGCGCTTGGCTCAAAAAAAGCCCGGACTCTACCGCCGCTGGAGCAAACCTTGGTACCGGCCAGACCGGGCGAGGCCCTGGAGTTGGATGAGATGTGGACCTTCGTGGCCCGCCGGCGGCAGGAGGTGGTCTGGCTGTGGCTGGCCCGGTGCCGGCGCACCCGGCACATCGTGGCCTACGTCCTGGGTCCACGCTATGATGCCACCGCCCACCGGTTGTCTGCGCGGATCCCCGACGCCTACCGGCACGGTCCCCTGCATACCGATCACTTGGAGAGTTACCACAATGTCTTGCCGACCGCCCAGCACCAGCCCGCGTATTCCAGGCGCGGTGGTACCAATCATATCGAGCGTTTCAGCAACACCCTGCGCCAGCGCCTCGGGCGTCTGGTTCGCAAAACCCTTTCCTTTTCCAAATGCCCCCACCTGCACGAACTCGTCATCCGCCTCTTTCTCCACCGCTACAACTTGGAATGCCATAACATTCTAAAATGAGCCACTACCCGATTCTTCGGCGAATTCGGCCGTACCTTGTCACACTTTGACTGTCCACAATCCCGGCGCTCGGTTCCTGGTTTCGGCTGTTTTTTTCGTAACCTCCCTCCGAATTTCATCGTTCACTCGCCCGAAAAACTCCGACTTCATCCATTTTGTATAGTGATAATTCACCGTGGTCGGCGGTGGAAAATCATGTGGCAAATAAGCCCATTGGCAGTCCGTTTTGTTGATGTATTAAATGGCATCCCAGACCCTTCTGTTAGTTTTGTTTTCGTATAGGCTCTAAATTATTCGATTTTGATCCACTACCCAATATTCCGATACCAGCCGGCTGGGTGGAACATGAGAAGCGATCCAGAATGACTTCCCACCGTTCATTTTGGACCGGCTCATCTTCACCCGATTTTGATTCGCTGGAGCGATTCACTCGAAGGCATAGGCGAAATC
>JBDHRB010000070.1:0-8864 GCA_039807355.1 Candidatus Competibacteraceae bacterium | reverse complement strand
TGGCGCTACGAGGACGGCGGGCCCGACCGCCGGCAGCTGGTCCCCGGCTCGTTGGGGCTGCGCCCCGACGACCGCCGCTATTACATTAATGACACCGGCTGCGGCAACACCTTGAATTTGATCCATCCTCGGGTCTTGCAGATGGTCATGGACAGTCTGCGCTATTGGGTCAATGAAATGCATGTGGATGGTTTCCGCTTTGACCTGGCGGTGGCCCTGGGCCGTGAAGACTATGGCTATGATCGGGGCGGCGGCTTCTTTGACGCTATCCGTCAGGACCCGGCTTTATCCCGGGTTAAGCTCATCGCCGAACCGTGGGACATCGGTCCGGGCGGTTATCAACTTGGCGGGTTTCCGGCGGGCACTGCGGAATGGAATGACCGCTTCCGCGATATGGTGCGGCGTTTTTGGTGCGGTGATGATGGGATGCTGTCGCGGGTTGCGCCGAATCTGCTCGCCTCCAGCGATTTGTTTGAACACGATTGCCGGCGGCCTTGGGCGTCCGTGAATTACGTTGCTAGTCATGACGGTTTTCCTCTGGCGGATTTGGTCAGCTATAACGAGCGGCATAATCAGGCGAATGGCGAAGACAACCGCGACGGTCACCCTTCCAATTTCAGTCATAACTATGGCGTCGAAGGTCCGACCGATGATCCGGCGATTCGGCAACTGCGTCTGCGTCAGCGCCGCAATATGCTGGCCACTGTGCTGTTCGCCCAAGGCACGCCGATGCTGCTGGCTGGCGATGAATCGGGACGCAGCCAGGGCGGTAACAATAATGCCTACTGCCAGGATAATGAAATCAACTGGTTAAACTGGAGTCCCCTGCCGCCTGATGAGCAGGAATTTCTGGACTTTACCCGACGCCTGATCAGTTTGCGCCGAGAACATCCGGTGCTGCGGCGCAGCCGCTTTTTGCATGGCTTGCAGATTTCCAAGACGACCGGATTGCGCGACGTTGAATGGATCAGCCCCGGCGGCGGGCCGATGACCGATTACCATTGGCAGGAACCCAAGGCGCGCTGTATGGGTATGTTGCTGGCTGGCGACGCCGGAGAATATTTCACCGCGGATGGGTATCCAGAGATCGACGACACGCTGTTCATCGTTTTTAACGCCGGTCATACGCCGGTCCCGGTGCAAATGCCGTCGATATCGGGAGCCTGTTGTTGGCGCTGTTTGCTCGACACGGCGCGCCCGCAGTTGGCGACCGGCGAGTTTTCGCTGAACAATGGCGATGATTTTCAGATGGAGCCGCGTGCAGTGACGGTGTTCGCCCTGACGTTGAAGGAACGCAAGGATGCGTGACGGCCCCGCCGGTTTAAGCCATTGCGTAATGACCCGATTCGCCACGCATCCGGCGGATGCGAATCAGCGCGAAGCAGGGCGACCGGCGGCACTTGGCGCTGGCGAGTTTCTCAAGTTGCCGAAACTGGGTGCGCTGAACCTCCGCTGGAGTCCGGTTCCGACCGGCGTTCCGAAAATGGCGACGGTGTCCAAAACCCCGGATGGACGCTACTTCGTCAGCTTTGCCTGCGAGGTGGAAATCGCCCGGTTGCCGTTGACCGGGAAAGCGGTCGGCGTGGATTTGGGGATCAAGGACGTAGCGATGACCAGCGACGGCTGGAAATCTGGAAATCCCCGACACCTGAAAAGCCGGTTGCGCCATTTGAAGCGGCAACAGCGTCGCCTGTCCAGAATGCAAAAAGGCAGCCACCGTCGCCGTCGGCAACGGCTCAAGGTCGCACGGATTCATGCCCGAATCGCCGCCAGCCGGATGGACTTCTTGCACAAGACCACCACCGAGATCGTTCGCCGGGCGGATGAAATCGCGCTGGAAGATTTGCATGTCAAGGGCATGGTCAAGAATCACGCCTTGGCGGGCGCGATTGCGGATGTCGGCATGGGCGAATTCCGCCGACAAATCGAATACAAAGCGGCCTGGTACGGGCGCACGGTTGAAGTGATTGACCGCTTTGCGCCCACCAGTAAGACCTGTTCGGAATGCGGCGCGATTCAGGACACAATGCCATTGCGGATTCGTGCATGGACGTGTCCTGAATGCGGAACCCGGCATGACCGGGACATCAACGCCGCGATCAATATTTTGAAGTTCAGTACCCTGGGGAACAGGGGAATTCAAGCGCGTGGAGCGGGCAAGAACTTGTTGGGTCACGTATCCAACACCTGCAATGAAGCGCGAACCGAGGCCGAAAAATTCACCGAAGCCGTCCGTCTGGAACGGGCGGCGTAGGGGAAAGGCGCGGATTCCAAACGGAAAACCCATGCCGATCACAGCCGAGATTGCTATTCGGGACTCCTTGCCCAAAGGCCCCAAACAAGCGCGGCACGAAGCCGATCAAAATGGCTGGACTCTGGAAGAATGGCGGGTGTTACCGACCTTGTTGGGTAAACCCGGAGCCGTCTATTTCGACAAGCATTCTGGGAAGCTCATCTTCGTCGCTGACGGCTTAGGCTCGGCCAAGGCGGCGGTTAAGTTTGACCCCAAGAAGCTTAAAAAGGGAACAATGAACTGGGTGGTTTCCGCATTTCGCGTGAGCGATGAAGCGGTGGCGGGTGCGGTCAAGGGAGGGGAATGGGACATCGTGCAATAACCCGGCAATCAGGCGGGAGTCGAACCCACATAAGCGGTAAAGGACCGTCCTGTTTCCGATTGCAGGTACTGATTGCCGAATAATTCTTAGATACCCCAACCCCCCGGAAAATTCAATATGACCCTACTATCACCCGTCATCATCGGCAACGCCGCGCTGTATTGCGGCGATTGCCTGCCGGCGGATTGAGAAGGCGCAACAGGGTTGAATGGGCGGTGGTTTGGGGGGTGGTTTGGGTAGAGACAAGGCATGCCTTGTCTCTACCCAAACCACCCCACAGCCACCTACCCCTATAAGCCTGCTATAAGCCTGCAATCGCCCCGTCAATCCCGTCATTCGCCCCAACCGCCCCATCCGCCCAGGGCGTTGCCCTGGGCTAACATTGGATCGCCCTTTCAGGGCTAAAACACAAAGAGGGGACCCTCATGGCCGGCGCATCTATTGAAATCCGCATTGACGACGCCGAACTGCGGCGCGGTTGGCAACAGCTCGAAACGAAACTCGGCAACCTCAGGCCGGTTTTTCAGGACATCGGCGAGGCGCTGCTCAATTCGACGCGGGAGTGCTTCCGCACCCAGACCGCCCCGGACGGTTCGCCTTGGGCGGTGGACGCCGGGCTGAAGGTGATGGTATAAAAAACCGATGATTAATTACCTTGCCGGCTCGTGGAATCCAGCGGGGCCTCGACCCGGCGCACCATGAAGTAAGCCGGGGTCGCGGTGTGATCCAGCAAGTCTACCGTTCCGGTATAGGAGCGCACCTCGCCCACCCCCAAACTGTTGACCTTTAACGCATTCGGCTGGCCGGTGCCGATTTCCGCGCCGCCGATTTGAATACCCAGCTCGTTGAAAATCAGCAGTTGCACTTCCGGCCACAACGGAGTGCTGGTGTTGTTCTGCGTCACCAGTTTGTACTCATGGCCCCGGCGGTCGCGGTTGATGATTTCGGTAAAGGTCATGTTTTTCAAATAGCCGTCATCGAGCGGCAACACCCGGTCATATTCCAGCTTGCGCAGACGCGGCAGCCTGCCGCGAATCAGCGTGTCCAGATCGTTGCGCAAGTTCTGCACTTCCGGGGTCATCCGCTGCAACGCCTCTTCCGCCTGCGCCAGACTGCTGCGCAACTCCTGATTCTGACGGTTCAGGGTGTAGACCTGAGCGCCCAGCAGCAGCGCGGTGAAAAAATCCACCAGCGCCAAGCCGAGAATACCCAACAACAACAATTTGCTGCGGCGGCTCCAGGCATGAGCGCGATGGGTGCGCTCGCGGCTCATGGAACGAGACGACACCGGGTCGGTCATCCGTTTTCGCTCCGATCATTCAGTTCGCCATCGCCCTCGGAGCCGGCGCTTTCTGGATGCAACAGCAACACCCACTCCGGGGCAAATTCCGCCAGCTTCACGGCGATCTCGCGGGGAATCAGCGGATAGTCGAAGTCATGGCGGTCGCCGTGGGCAATCGCCAATCGGCCCAGGGCCAGCCCCTGGCGCTGCGCCGGCAATACCCGAATGGCGCGAATCCAGCGCCGGTCACGATCCAGGAAGTTGTAAAGAATCTCCGCATCCGGGCTGTTCAAACGGTGGCTGTCGATCAACTGCCGGGCGCGAGCCGCCTGTTCCCGCTGACGCTTTTCCGCTTCCCGGGCCAGATTCAGTTGCCGGTCGCGCTCGCGTTTCTGCGCCGCTTCCACTTCAGCCTGACGACGCAACTCCGCCTGTTGCGCCGCTTCTTCCTTGGCCTGCGCCTGATTTTTCTTGCGCTGGTGATCCTGCTTACGAGCGTCGGCGTCGAGCTGTTTCGCCCGCGCCGCCGAGGCCAGTCCGGCTTTCAGTAATTCATCGCGCAGCGACATCGCCTTCTTACCTCAATACAGCACCCGGGTGCGAATCGTACCCGCGACTTCTTCCAGGCGCTTGCGCAATTGCCGGGTTTCCGCCTGACCGGGATCGTCGATGTCGATCACCACATAGCCGATGCGCGAATTGGTCTGCAAATACTGGCCGGCCACATTGATTTGCTGCTCGGAGAAAATCGCGTTGATCTGGGAAAGCACGCCGGGCTGATTGTGATGAATGTGCAACAGGCGGTGTTTGCCCGCATGTTCCGGCAGCGCCACCTCCGGGAAATTGACTGCGCTCAGGGTCGAACCGTTATTGCTGTATTTAATCAGCTTGCCAGCGACTTCCAGACCGATGTTCTGCTGCGCTTCCTCGGTGCTGCCGCCGATGTGCGGGGTCAACAGCACGTTATCAAACGCCCGCAGCGGCGAGACGAATTCATCGTCATTGGCCTTCGGCTCGGCGGGAAACACGTCGAGCGCCGCGCCAGCCAGATGTTGACGCTCCAGCGCGGCGGTCAGCGCGTCAATCTCCACCACCGTGCCCCGGGCGGCGTTAATCAGGGCCGCGCCGCGCTTCATCCGCGCCAGTTGCGCCGCGCCGATCATCTGGAAGGTCTGCGGCGTTTCTGGAACGTGCAGGGTCACCACATCGGCCTGTTCCAACAGGGCGTCCAGCGACAGCAGGGCTTGGGCGTTGCCCAGCGCCAGCTTGGTTTCAATATCGTAAAACACCACGCGCATCCCCAGCGCCTCGGCCAGCAGCCCGACCTGCGTGCCGATATGGCCGTAGCCGATAATGCCCAGACATTTACCCCGCGCTTCATGAGCGCCGGTCGCAGTCTTGATCCAGCCGCCGCGATGCGCCGCCGCGTTGCGCTGGGGAATGCCGCGCAGTAATAAGATGATTTCGGCCAGCACTAATTCGGCCACGCTGCGGGTGTTGGAAAACGGCGCGTTGAAGACCGGAATGCCCCGCGCCTGAGCGGCGTCCAGATCCACCTGATTGGTGCCAATGCAGAAGCAGCCAACGCCGATCAGACGGGGCGCGCCTTCAAAAGCCTTGGCGGTCAATCGAGTCGCCGAGCGGATGCCGACGAAATAAGCGTCGCTGATCGCCTCCAGCAACTGCGGCTCCGGCAGCGCCTTGGGATGAAAGTCGATCCGGGTATAACCATCGTGGCGAAACGCCTCGACGGCGCTGGGATGGACGCCTTCCAACAACAAAATCTTGATGCGGTTCTTATCGAATGAAGTCTGACTCATGGCTGCGCAGGATTTGGCCAGTGTTAGAATGAGGCGCTGAACATAATCTCTCTGCATCGGACTGGCAACCTTCACTTTCGCAACCTGGAGCCGCTGTGACCCTGCGTGACTCAACTGCATCCGCCGCCTTATTGGACGGCCTCCGCGCTTTCCTTGAACCCGCCCACCTTCGCACTGACGCCGACAGTTGCCTGAGTTATGGACGCGACTGGACCCGCCTGCACACGCCTAATCCGCTGGCGGTGGCGCTGCCCGGCACTATCGACCAGGTGCGGCAACTGGTCGGCTACGCCAACCAACACGGTCTGGCGCTGGTGCCTTCCGGCGGACGCACCGGCCTGAGCGCCGGCGCGGTAGCCTGCCGGGGAGAAATTGTCGTGTCCATGGAGCGGATGAACCGGATTCTCGATTTCGATCCGACCGACCGCAGCGTGACCTGCGAAGCCGGCGTGGTTACCGAAGTTCTGCAAAACTTCGCCCGCGACCGGGGGCTGTACTATCCGGTGGACTTTGCTTCACGCGGCTCCAGCCAGATCGGCGGCAACATCGCCACCAACGCCGGCGGCATCAAGGTGGTGCGCTACGGTCTGACCCGCGATTGGGTCACCGGCCTGAAAGTGGTCACCGGGCGCGGCGACCTGCTCGATCTAAACCGGGGGCTGATCAAAAACGCCAGCGGCTATGATCTGCGCCATTTGTTTATCGGCAGCGAAGGCACCTTGGGCATCATCGTCGAGGCGACCTTGCAGCTCACCCGCCCGTTGCGCGAGCCGACGGTGATGGTGCTGGGCGTTCCCGATCTCGACAACATCATGTCGCTCTACCATGTGTTTCGGAACAAGCTGGAGTTGAGCGCCTTTGAGTTCTTCTCCGAGCCGGCGTTGCGCCAGGTGACTGCGAAAGGGCTGCACCGGCCCTTTGCCGCGGAAACGCCTTATTATGTGTTGATCGAATTTGAAAATCCTGACGACCAACACACCGACGCGGCGCTGGCGCTGTTTGAGCATTGCGCCGATCAAGGCTGGCTGGCTGATGGGGTGATTAGTCAAAGCCAAACTCAGGCCCAGGAACTGTGGCGGCTGCGCGAGGACATCAGCGAATCCATCGCCGCTTACCAACCCTACAAAAACGACATCGCCCTGCGCATCTCCCGGGTTCCGGGGTTTTTGAGCGAGGCGGACGCCCTGCTGGCCCGCGAATATCCCGACTTCACCGTGCTTTGGTACGGCCACATCGGCGACGGCAACCTGCATATCAACATTCTCAAGCCGGCGGAACTGGAGACGGCGGCGTTTGCGGCCAAATGCGGGGCGGTCAGCGAACATCTGTTCCACGTTCTGCAACGGCATGGCGGCAGCATTTCTGCGGAACACGGGGTGGGCCTGCTGAAAAAACCCTACCTCCATTACACCCGCGACGACACGGAAGTCAGCTATCTGCGGGCGATCAAACAGGCGTTTGACCCGAACGGTGTGATGAATCCAGGGAAGATTTTTGACGTTTGATTGAACTGAAAACGCCGCATCCCCGGCGTCGGGATGCGGCGTTGCAAGATCAAGACCCGAAGATTAGAAATGCACCACTCGCGCTGTGCCGTCCTGAGCGGTCAACACGCGCACCCGGTCGCCGGGATAGAACGGTTCATCCGCGCCTTGAGTGACCGCCACGACCCGCCCGCTGTCCAGGCGTACGGTGATTTCCAAACCGGCTTGCCGGGTTGCGCTTTCCTCGATGGCCGATCCGGCCAAACCGCCCAGCACTGCGCCGCCGACCGCGCCGGCGATCTGGCCGCGTCCGCCGCCAATCGTGCTGCCGGCCACCCCGCCCAGCGCCGCGCCGCCGACCGCGCCTACTCCGCTGCGCGTGCCTTCGATGGTGACTTGCCGAACGCTCTCGACATAGCCCAGACGCACATCCTGGGCTTGTCGCACCTGATCGCGGCTGTAGGCGCTGCCGGAGGTGCTGGCCGGGCAGCCGCTCAGGAGCAGGCTGGCCGCCAAGACAGCGGTTACTGTGACCGTGGTTTTAATCAATCGCATGGTATACCTCGCCGCGAATTCGGCATTGTCAGGGTGAAATCCGGCGAGGATTATAGCGGACTCCCTGCTACTTTTAAGAACCCGACCGAATGTCATTACCCACGCTCTCACCCGCCCGCCGCGAGGCGCTGGCCGGCTGGCTGTTGACCCTGATGATTGCGGCCTCGGTCCTGCCGGGGATGACGCTGTTGCCGGCGGGCATCCTCGCTTGGAGCGCCGCGCTCCTGCTGAGTCACCGCCTGGGGCGGCGGCAGCGCGTGCAAACCGGCTGGCTGATTGGGCTGGGCGTTGCCGGGATGACCTGGGGCGCATTACCGGGCGGCTCATGGCCTCTCGACCAGGCGCTGGCCAGCAATCAGGGATTGGTCGGCCTGCTGGCGGCGGTATCCTTTCTGCGCCTGGTCACCCGCCCGGAATCGACGAATGCCGATAGCCCGCCGCGTGGCCGAACGGCGCTGTGGCGAACCTTGATCGGCGTGCATTTGTTCGGCGCAGTCATCAACCTGTCCACCGTGGTGATTCTTGGCGACCGCATGACCACTCGCGGACGGCTGGGCAAGCGCCGGGCATTGGCCTTGAGCCGGGGATTCGCCGCCGCCGCGTTCTGGTCGCCGTTTTTTTCCGCAATGGCTGCGGCCCTGACCTATGCGCCAAATGCGCATCTGGGCCTGGTGATCTTGGCCGGTCTGCCCATGGCCGGGTTGTCCTTGTGGCTAACCGCCCGCGAGATTGATCCCGAAAATCCCCGGCTGGGCGCGCCGTTCATCGGCTATCCGATGAATTTCCGGGCGTTGTGGATACCCGGTCTGCTGGTCGTCATCGTGCTGACCTTGCACGCGCTGATTCCGCGCTGGTCGATTCTGGCCATCATCACCTTCAGCGCCCCGCTATTGACCGTGGTGATTTTGCTGGCGCGGGAGGGTCGCAGCGCCGGCCCGGCGCTGAAAACCCACATCGCACACGGGCTAACCGGCACGGTCAATGAGCTGGCGCTGTTTCTGGCGGCGGGCGTGCTGGCCGCCGGCTTGACCGGACTGACCCGCCAGTTCGGCGACTGGCTGCCCTTCGACCAGTTCGGCCCGACCCAGGCCGGGCTGATCCTAGCAAT
>JBDHRB010000069.1:0-8881 GCA_039807355.1 Candidatus Competibacteraceae bacterium | reverse complement strand
ACTTATGGCGGCATTCATCCTGACCAGTATGTGCAGTGGTTTCTGCCTGTTTCTGAACAGCTTTTGCGTGTGTTAAAACCCAGCGGAACCTTTATTTTAAATATCAAGGAAAAGGTAGTTAATGGCGAGCGTAGCACTTATGTGATGGAACTGGTTTTAGAAATGCGTAAACAAGGCTGGCTGTGGACCGAAGAGTTTATCTGGCATAAGAAAAATTGTTATCCGGGAAAATGGCCCAACCGTTTTCGTGATGCCTGGGAACGGCTTCTGCAATTTAATAAAGATCGCAAGTTTAATATGTATCAAGAGCAAGTCATGGTTCCCATGGGCGAATGGGCCAACTCAAGACTCAAAAACCTTTCCGAAACGGATAAAATCCGCGATCAATCAAAAGTCGGCAGTGGATTTGGCAAAAATATTTCAAACTGGATCAACCGGGATAAAGCTTATCCAACTAACGTATTGCATATCGCCACTGAGTGCAATAACAAAAATCATAGCGCCGCTTTTCCCGAAGGATTACCGGAGTGGTTTATCAAACTTTTTACCAGGGAGGGCGACACGGTTCTTGATCCTTTTATGGGTTCGGGAACAACCCTGATGGTCGCAAATCGCATGAGACGGAATGCTATCGGCATCGACATTGTTGCTGAATATTGTGAGCTGGTCAGGGAAAAGCTGAATCTTGCCGAGCAGGATTCCTTTGAACAAATAATTCATTTTGAGAAAACAGGTCTGAAAGCCCTATCGAAATCTCTCTATCAGGAACAAGCCGGTTTTTAACTTGCTGACTTGGATCAGAAAGAATCCGATGTCGGAAGACAAAATTTTAAACAATCATTGCAGAAATCAGGATCAATAGCAGGGGGTCGATCATCCGTGAGTGTCGAGCGTGCAATTCAGGAACGCCCGGTTGTAATTATGGCTGGCGGCACCGGCGGCCATGTGTTTCCGGCGCTGGCGGTGGCGGAACGGTTGCGGGCGCACGGTGCTTCCGTGATCTGGATCGGCACGCAACGCGGCCTGGAGGCGACCCTGGTGCCGAAAACCGGCATTCCAATGGAATGGATCGGCGTGGCCGGTCTGCGCGGAAAAAGCCTGGGTCAACGCTTGATGACGCCGATCATGCTCAGTCAGGCGCTCTGGCAGGCCGGGGCTATTCTGCGCCGTCTGCGTCCGCCGGTAGTGCTGGGCATGGGCGGTTTCGTCAGCGGGCCGGGCGGGGTTATGGCCCGCCTGCTGGGCATCCCGCTGGTGGTGCATGAACAAAACGCCATTGCCGGCATGACCAATCGCTGGCTGGCGCGTATCGCCCAGCGGGTGATGGAAGCGTTCCCCGGAACGTTTCCCCGGCAACGCCAGGCAACCACGGTCGGCAATCCGGTGCGCGCCGCGATTGCGCAACTACCGCCGCCGGCGCAACGGTTCGCGGACCGCCAGGGTCCGCGACGGCTGCTGATCCTGGGCGGCAGTCAGGGCGCACTGGCGTTGAACCAATTAGTTCCAGCGGCGCTGGCGTTGCTCAGTGAAGCAGAGCGCCCCGAAGTCTGGCATCAGGCCGGCGGTCAGTTGCGCGAGGCCGCTGAAACCGCCTATCGGGAGGCCGGAATTGCCGTGCGCTTGACGCCGTTTATCGAAGATATGGCGCAAGCCTACGGCTGGGCCGATCTGGTGCTGTGCCGGGCCGGGGCGCTGACCATTGCCGAACTGGCGGCGGCTGGCGTCGGCGCGATTCTCGTGCCGTTCCCGTTCGCGGTGGACGATCATCAGACCGCCAATGCGCACTTTCTCGAACAAGGAGGCGCGGCGCTGATCCGCCAACAGGCTGAATTGACCGCAGAACGGCTGGCGGCGTTGCTCAGAGAACAGCTTGCCGATCCGCAGCGGCTGTTGCGCATGGCCGAAGCGGCGCGTCGCCTGGCGAAAATCGACGCAGCGGAACAAGTGGCGCAAGCCTGCCTTGAGCAGGCCGCCGGTTAATTTTCTCCCTTTAAACCCATGGAAAAACCCGCATTGGCGACGATTCCTGAAGCTTGGCGCGACATGCGCCGCATCCGCCATGTTCACTTCGTCGGCATCGGCGGCGCGGGCATGAGCGGCATCGCTGAAGTGCTGTTGAACCTCGGCTACAGCGTTTCCGGCTCCGATTTACGCGCCAGTGCGGTCACGGCCCGTCTGGCGCAGTTGGGCGCGATCATTCGTCCCGGCCATGCCGCCGAACATATCGCTGGCTGTGACGCGGTGGTGATTTCCAGCGCAGTCGCCGAGGACAATCCCGAAGTAATGGCGGCGCGGGCGGCGCGTATTCCGGTAGTGCCCCGCGCCGAGATGCTGGCCGAGCTGATGCGCTTCCGCTATGGCATCGCCATCGCCGGCACCCACGGCAAAACCACCACCACCAGCTTAATCACCAGCCTGCTTGCCGAGGGCGGTCTGGACCCGACTTTCGTCATCGGCGGACGCCTGAACAGCGCCGGGGCCAACGCCCGACTGGGCGCGGGCCGCTATCTGGTCGCCGAAGCCGATGAAAGCGACGCCTCGTTCCTGTTTTTGCAGCCGATGATCGCGGTCGTCACCAATATCGACGCCGACCATCTGCCGACTTACGGCGGCGACTTCGAGCGGCTGCGGGAAACCTTTGTCGAATTTCTCCACCATCTGCCGTTTTACGGACTGGCGGTGCTGTGCGCCGACGATCCGCAAGTGCGGGCTATTCTGCCGCGCCTGAGCCGGCCAGTGTTGCGCTACGGCTTCACCGAGGATTGCGATGCGCGGGCCAGCGACATCGTCCGCGAGGGCTTGCGCACCCGGTTTCTCGCCCACCTGCCCAACCTGCGCGATCCGCTGCCGGTGACGCTGAACCTGCCGGGCCGGCACAGCGTATTGAACGCGCTGGCCGCTATCGCCGTCGCCCACGAACTGGGCGTGTCGGAAACCGCGATTCGCCGGGCGTTGATGAATTTCCAGGGGATTGGCCGGCGCTTTCAACTGCACGGCGAACTGCCCCTGCCCGACGGCGGTTGCGCCACGGTGATGGAAGATTACGGTCACCATCCCCGGGAAATTCAGGCGGTGCTGGAAGCGGTGCGCGGCGCCTGGCCGGAACGGCGGCTGGTGCTGGCCTTCCAGCCGCACCGATTCAGCCGCACCCGCGATCTGTTCGATGATTTCGCTCAGGTATTGGCCGAAGTTGACGCGCTGATTCTGCTGGACGTGTATCCCGCCGGAGAAAAACCCATCGCTGGCGCGGACGGGCGCAGCCTGAGCCGGGCAATCCGCATTCGCGGCAAAGTCGATCCGGTGTTCGTCGAACAGCGGGCGGATTTACCCGCCGCCTTGCCCAGCCTGCTGCGCGACGGCGATGTATTACTCCTGATGGGCGCGGGCGATATCGGGGCGATGGCGGCGCAGTTGATCCGCGACGGCCTGCCCCAGCCGGCTAATCGCTGATTTCTCAATTCTTTTGGAGAGCGCGGATGCAGCAGACACAACAACGCACGGTCACCGATCCGGCGGAATTTGGCAAAGTCGCGGTTCTGATGGGCGGCTGGTCGGCGGAGCGGGCGGTTTCTCTGGTCAGCGGCCAGGCGGTACTCCGGGCTTTGCAGGCGCAAGGCGTCGATGCGCACGGCGTCGATGCGGACCGCGACATTTCCCGGGTGCTGGGCCAGGGCGGCTTTGACCGGGCCTTCATCGCCCTGCACGGACGCGGCGGCGAAGATGGCGTGATTCAGGGCGCACTGGAAATCCTCGGCCTGCCCTACACCGGCAGCGGCGTACTGGCCTCGGCGCTGGGCATGGACAAGTTGCGCACCAAACAGATTTGGCTGGGCGTCGGTTTGCCCACCCCGCCCTGCCGACTGATCGCCAGCGCCGCAGAACTGGCGGCGGCGGCGGACGAGTTAGGTTTGCCGCTGGCGGTCAAGCCCTCCCGCGAAGGCTCCAGCATCGGCATCAGCCGGGTCAACGATCCCGGACAATTCCAGAGCGCCTGGGAACGGGCGGCGGCCTGCGATTCGCCGGTCTTGGTCGAGCCGTGGATTCAGGGTCAGGAATACACCGGCGGCCTGTTGCAAGGCGAGGCGCTGCCGCTGATCCGGCTGGAAACGCCCCGCGAATTCTACGACTACGAAGCCAAGTACCACGCCAACGACACCCGCTATCTCTGTCCCTGCGGCTTGCCGGAAGCGCAGGAAATGGCCTTGCGCGATCTGGTTTGCCGGGCGTTCGCCGCCGTCGATGGCTCCGGCTGGGGCCGGGTGGATCTGATGCTGGATCAGCAAGGCCAGCCCTGGCTGCTGGAAGTCAACACCGTGCCGGGCATGACCGATCACAGCCTGGTGCCCATGGCGGCGCGGGTCGCCGGCCTGAGTTTCGAGATGCTGGTCTGGCGCATCCTGGAAACCAGCCTGGGCGGAACCGCGAACCCGACGCGCTGAATGGAGAGTCGGATGCGCTTGACCAAGAAACGCCGCCACCGGGGCGCGACGCCGCTGCGGCGCAGCGCACCGCCGCCGCCGGGACAATGGAAAACCGTCTGGGGGCCGCTGCTGCGCTGGCTAGGCGTGGCGCTGGCGCTGGCCGGGGTCGGCTGGGGGCTGTGGATCGGCAGTCAGAAATTGCAAGACCCACACGCTTTTCCCCTGCGGCATGTGCGCATCGACGGCGAATTGCGCAATCTGGCCGAAACCGATTTGCAGCCGGTCGCCAGCGGCGTACTCGGCCAGAATTTCTTTATGGCCGATCTCGACGCTCTGCGCGATGCGCTGGCCGCCAATCCCTGGATCGAAAGCGTAGCGGTGCGGCGCTGGTGGCCGGATATCGTCGATATCGAATTGCGCGAACGGATCGCCTTTGGCTACTGGGGCGAGGGCGAAATGGTCGATGTCAACGGCCAGCGCTTTCGCCCGCCCATCGTGCGTCAACCGGGTCCCTGGCCGCAACTGGCCGGGCCGGAAGGCCACGAAAAGACCCTGATTCAAACCTATGGCGAGATTCGCGCACTGTTTGAGCCGGTCGGTTTGCGCCTGGTCCAACTGCGCCAGGACCAGCGGCGGGCCTGGCGGCTGACCTTTGATAACGGCCTGGAAGTGCATGTCGGGCGCGATCAGTTTCAACAGCGGTTGCGACGTTTGGCGCAACTCTATCCCCGCATTCTGTCCGCCCAGATCGACCGGATCGCGGTGGTGGATTTGCGCTATGGCAACGGCTTTGCCGTGCGCTGGAAAGTGGCGGCGCCGCCCACTCCGGCGGCGGGCTAGGCGGTTGCGAAAAATGGAGCAGTCATGGCCAGAAAAGAAGACAAGAACCTGATCGTCGGGCTTGACATCGGCACCTCGAAGGTGGTGGTCATCGTCGGCGAGGTAGACGCCCACGGCGAGATCGAAGTGGTCGGCATCGGCGCTCATCCGTCGCGGGGCCTGAAAAAAGGCGTGGTGGTCAACATCGAATCGACCGTCCAATCCATCCAGCACGCGGTGGACGAGGCCGAGCGCATGGCCGGCTGCCGGATTCATTCCGCCTACACCGGCATTTCCGGCAGCCATATTCGCGGCCTCAATTCCCACGGCGTCACCGCCATCAAGGATCAGGAAGTCACTGCGGAAGACGTTGAGCGGGTGATCGAAGCGGCGCAGGTGGTGGCGATTCCCACCGATCAGAAAATCCTGCACATCCTGCCCCGCGAATTCATCATCGACGGCCAGGAAGGCATTCAAGACCCGGTGGGCATGTCCGGGGTGCGCCTGGAGGCGCGGGTGCATATCGTCACCGGCGCGGTCAGCGCGGTGCAGAACATCGTCAAATGCGTTCAGCGCTGCGGGCTGGAGGTGGACGACATCATCCTTCAGCAGCTCGCCTCGAGCCGGGCGGTGTTGAACCCGGACGAGCGCGAGCTAGGGGTTTGTCTGCTCGATCTCGGCGGCGGCACCACCGATCTGGCGGTGTTTACCCATGGCGCGATCAGCCATACCGCCGTCATTCCCATCGCCGGCGATCAGGTGACCAATGACATCGCCGTGGCCTTTCGCACCCCGACCCAATCCGCCGAGGACATCAAAATTCAGCACGCCTGTTGCCTGAAGCATCTGACCGGGCCGGATGAAAAGATCGACGTCGCCAGCGTCGGCGACCGCGCCGCCCGCTCTTTTTCCCGCTATGAGCTGGCCGAGGTGGTCGAGCCGCGCTACGCGGAATTCTTTGAATTCGCGCAGAAGGAATTGCAGCGCAGCGGTTTTGAAAATCTGATCGCCGCTGGCGTGGTGCTCACCGGCGGCAGCGCAAAAATGGAAGGCGTGGTGGAATTGGCCGAGGAAATTTTTCACATGCCGGTGCGTTTGGGATTGCCGCACGATGTCACCGGCCTGAACGAATGGGTGCGCAATCCGGTGTACGCTACGGCGGTCGGATTGCTGTTGTTTGGCAACGAGAACCGGCCGCTGAATAAACCGGCGCTGGTGTCTCGAGCGAGCCGCAAGGGTTTGTGGGCGCGCATGAAAAGCTGGTTTCAGGGGAATTTTTAGGGGTTGGGTTTGCTGAATGTCGGGTCGAGACCATTGTTTGAGGAGAGACGGTTATGTTTGAACTTATGGATTCCCAGTCGAAAAATGAAGTCATCAAAGTCATTGGCGTGGGCGGCGGCGGCAGTAACGCCGTGCAGCATATGCTGGGGGCCAATATTCAGGGGGTGGATTTCGTTTGCGCCAACACCGACGCTCAGGCGCTGAAGACCTGTTCGGTGCCGGTGACGCTGCAAATCGGCTCCAACATCACTAAAGGGCTGGGGGCCGGCGCTAATCCAGATGTGGGCCGGCAGTCCGCTCAGGAAGATTGCGAGCGCATCCGGGAAATCCTGCAAGGCGCAGACATGGTGTTCATCACCGCCGGTATGGGCGGCGGCACCGGCACCGGCGCAGCGCCAGTGGTCGCCGAGCTGGCCCGGGAAATGGGCATTCTGACCGTGGCCGTGGTCACCAAACCGTTCCCGTTTGAAGGCCGCAAACGCATGGAAGTGGCGCTGCGCGGCGTTGCCGAGCTGAGTAAGGCGGTTGACTCGCTGATCATCATCCCCAACGAAAAGCTGCTGACCGTGCTGGGTAAAAGCGCCACCCTGCTCGACGCTTTTAAAGCGGCCAACGACGTACTGCTCGGCGCGGTGCAAGGCATTGCCGAACTGATCACCAACCCCGGCCTGATCAACGTCGATTTCGCCGACGTGCGCACCGTGATGTCGGAAATGGGCATGGCGATGATGGGCACCGGGCGGGCGGTCGGCGATGGTCGCGCCCGCGAAGCCGCCGAATCGGCGATTGCCAGTCCGCTGCTGGAAAACGTCAATCTGGCCGGGGCCAAGGGCCTGTTGGTCAGCATCACCGGCGGTATGGACATGACGATTGGCGAGTTCGAAGAGGTCGGCAACACCATCAAGGACCTGGCTTCGGATGACGCTAATGTGGTGGTCGGCACGACCATCGACCATGAGATGAAGAACGAGCTGCGAGTAACGATTGTCGCCACCGGCATCGGCCAAGGCGCTCCGGCGGCCAAATCGACCGGGCGCGACCGCGAATCGCGGATTCCCACCATCAATCTGGTGCGGGACACCGCTGACGCGCATCCTCGCTACGAACCCCCGCGCTCGCCAGCGCCGTTACGTCGGGCGGTCGGCGATGGGGTCAGCGAGCGGGAACGCAATGACACGGACCTGGAGTACCTGGATATCCCGGCCTTCCTGCGCCGTCAGGCCGGCACCGAGTAACCGCGCTCGCGCTGCAAGCCCCGGTATTGCTCGCGGCGTTGCCGAACTCCGCGACAACCCTGCACACGGTCTCCCTCTGGCGTATGCTGGCCCGGCCTGCGCTGGAGGGTGTTCTTGGAGCATCTTTCGCAACTTAGCAACAAATACAGTTGCGAAAGGGAAACAAAAGTTGCATTATTGCCACGAAGTGCGGTATCTTCGCCGCAACGCATGATGAAACTACGCCATCATGCTCCAGATCAATTGACGTGTTGGGGGACCTAACATGATTAGGCAGAGAACCTTGAAAAACGCCATTCGGGCGACTGGCGTCGGGCTGCACACCGGCGAGAAGGTCTATATCACCTTGCGACCGGCGGCCCCCGACATGGGCATCGTCTTCCGGCGGATCGACCTGCCCGAACCGGTGGAGATCAAGGCCTGTCCGCAAAATGTCGGGGATACGCAACTCTCCACCTCGCTGGCGAAAGGGAAAATCCGCATTTCCACCGTCGAGCATCTGTTGTCGGCGTTCGCGGGGCTGGGCATCGACAACGCTTACGTCGACGTCAGCGCGGCGGAAGTGCCGATCATGGACGGCAGCGCCGGCCCGTTCGTGTTCCTGATCCAGTCGGCGGGTATCGAGGAACAGAACGCTCCCAAGCGTTTCATTCGCATCCGCAAACCGATCCTGGTCGAAGAGGACGATAAACAAGCGCGCTTCGATCCATTTGACGGTTTCAAAGTCGAGTTCACCATCGCCTTCGATCACCCGCTGTTTCGCGGGCGCAACCAGCACGCCGCGGTCGATTTCTCCACCACCTCCTTCGTCAAGGAAGTCAGCCGGGCGCGCACCTTCGGCTTTTTGCGCGACATCGAGTATCTGCGCGAGCGGCAACTGGCGCTGGGCGGCACTCTGGACAACGCTATCGTCATCGACGATTACCGGATTCTCAACGAAGACGGGCTGCGCTACGAAGACGAGTTCGTCAAGCACAAGATTCTGGACGCCATCGGCGATCTGTACCTGCTCGGCCACAGCCTGATCGGCGCCTTCACCGGCTACAAGTCCGGCCATGCCCTGAACAACCGGCTGCTGCGCGAATTGCTGGCTGACCGCAGCGCCTGGGAAGAAGTCACCTTCAA
>JBDHRB010000068.1:0-8891 GCA_039807355.1 Candidatus Competibacteraceae bacterium | reverse complement strand
TCCACCCGGTCTACTCGGATTTCTTTAATCCCTAAAATCCGTTCAAACCACTCGGTCTCTATCATTAGATTAACTCCCCTTTCAAATTGTATCCCAAAATTTATAAACCCATTAAAAAAATTGGTGCATATTAAATAATACACCTGAACATTTGGTTCCACAACAATCCTCGAAGAACCCAATAATTGACCGTGCATCAACAGCATGATCGTTATACGGGTACTTTTTCAGGTAATCACTGGCGCGCTTCGCTTTGTCTTTTAAGGAGTCAGTCGACACAACTTCCTGCCAGTCAACATCCTGCTGATGCCGTTTATAAGTTTGAATCGCTTTAACTGCTTCAGCCCGATGCTTGCCATTGGGAAATGCTTGCAAGTAATCCTGAGCCGCCTTGGCTTTTTGCTCGACAGACGTGCTTTGCTGTAATGGTTGTAAAAAAAGCTCTTCCCGGCCCAAACGAAATGTATCCAGTTCAGCACCTGCAATTTTAGTGTCAAGCTTGAATACCTTATAAATCCGATGTCGCCAAAATGAAGAATTGTGATAATCCTCCAGCCATTTTTCAGCCCATTGCAACTGCTCCACCCCTGCCTTTGGATCATGAAAAATCGCAGTAACTGAACGATAGCGTGACCCGTCAACCACAGCCTCGGCAATCAGCGCTGCCGATAACACATAGACGGCTGCCATACTGGTACGCCACCAGAACGACATCCGCAATTGATGAACAATGGCATGAGTCTTTTTATAAAGCTCGCTGCTGCGCGGGAATCGTCTGAGTAATGCTTTGCCCTGCCGCAACAATCCCAAACGCGGCCAAGGCGTCCATGGCGACAATTTTGCAGCGACTAACTGATTCGATTCGTTTTCAAGATGAGCAATATCCAACTGATCACGCCGCCGCAAGGCCCACACAAAGGGGTCTTCCAAACCAAACGAATGCAGCGGCTTGAGGTGTTTGGGACGCTCAAATTCATGGCTATCCCTGCTGACTTTCTCACAAAAACCAATGGCGCTGACCGGGAATACAGCAAAATCCTGTTCAGGCAAACTGTTTTTCAAGGCATTATAAAGCGAGCGATGAGACAACAAGGAATCGGAATCAAAAAGCTGTTGCAAGCGTTGCTGTTCATTATCCATATTCAGCGATTTGCCCGACGGAACGCCGCCATTACTATCGGGTAAAGTGGCGCCCACTCCAAATTCAGGCGCTAAAAACTTTTGCCCATGCATCCGATCCCACATATTAACCAGCATCACTACCGGTATATCCAATTGTGTCCTATGCTCGCCGACTTTCTCACACAAACTTCTAAACGTCCGGGTAATCGCCAGCAAGTCATCCGATAATTTATGATCCGCATCGCCGGGACGTGGCGCAGGCGCTAAAACCAGCAAGGCATCCATACCTTTTAAGTGTTCAAATAACAATTTGGCGTTCTCATTGTCGCTGAGAGCCGGATTGACCAACTCACCCGCATAGTCAATCATTTCGACCGGATAATCGCGACCATCCGCCGAAAAACTGAACTCAAAGGACAAATGCCGACCGGTAGGATTCGGCGCAGGGACTTGCTGATTTTCAAAAGCATTGATCGCATCTTTCAACCATTTTCGCCCCTCTTCCTGACCCGATGTCAGCCAGATACAACTTAAACCGTTCGGATGCGGAAGGCGCTCCATAGCCAGCGCCGCTAGAATGCAGGTTTTGCCCGATCCGCTATGCCCATAAAGCGCGACCCGATAGACTTTCTTATTTTTCCGAGGTGAAGATTTCATGATTGATAATTTCCAATGTGATTGTCCAAGGTGTATTCAGGTTTGATTGGGCGCTTTATTCAGCCAGCGCAACGGCCATAGCACATAATAACGCACTCGCCTGAACAGCAGTGAAATTCCAAATAGAATCAACAGGCCGGATATAATACCTTGCCAACTTTGCAAAAAGCCGGTTGCAGTCTCGACCACTACTTTTTCGACGACTTGCGCGGTTCCCTGGCTAATCCCGCGAATAGCCCCCGCTGAGACTTCCCCCATTAACAGGCCCAAATGGCGAAAACCCGCTTCACTGAGTTGACCGGCCGTATCCTGGAATTGCTCAGGGTCCGCCAGATATAGCGCTAACGCTCCACTACCCAGCCACAACTTCCAATGCGGCTGCACATACTTTTGCCAGAATTGCCAACCGGATTCACCGGTTTCGGTCATAATCCGCCCGAAGTCTTCCAGAGTGACTGCACGCTTCCCGGCGGGAACGATCAAGCTACCGCCCTGAATGGCGGCATCCAGACGCATAGCGGCGCGGGCCGCTTCATCGCCATGTAAACCGACAGCCGCGACGACATCAGCGCCGCCCCGTTTTAACAGTTGCCCACGCCCGGCAATATCCGGCATGGCGCGAACGATACTCTGTCCACCTTTGGCCAATACCACAGCTGTTTCCTGTGAAACACGATCCAGCGCCTTGATTTCTTTAAGCAGTGCGGGATTATCAGGAATCGCCTTTTCCAGAGCCTGAAACATCGCTGCTTTTCGGACAGTAGCGCGGGCCGCGTCATCCATTTTGTCAGTTAATTGACCGCTTTTCGACAAATCAGCATCGATTTTGCGCGTTATGCCTTTGGATCGGGTTAAGCGTTGAGCAACGTCATCCGCTTGACGAACCGGCACATCATCAGCGACTTTGGCAGTACCTTGAATCAGCGACTTCCAGGAGAAGGAAGCTGCTACGCCAGGCAGTGGCAAAGACAAAATTAAAATTGCCGCTGATAATACGGCGAATTTTTTATAAAAAGGTTGGGTTGTTTGCGCCATGACAGCAAGCCTGTAATCAAGCTACGGGACAACCACGATATTCATATTGGTCGCATTCATCAGCCACCAACTGGAAGCATTTTGTTGCCAAGCCCTTTGTATTACGCTTGCAGTTTGTTTAGTTAAATCTCCGGTCGCATTGATAGCGGTTTCCTGTAAAAAGGCTCCGCTAACGCCCTGGGTTGGATAAATCACGACTTTAGCATCACCACGCATGAAAACCCTGGCTTCCAATCCCGTCAGTCTTTTGAAAGTCGCTTGCCCAATATGCGATTTTTCAAAGAAAAATTGCACCGGCTTAGTGACTTCAAAAGCCGCCGATTGATGCACAGTCGCTTCGGTTTTGGACAGCACCGGTATATACTTTTTCAATACCTGTTTAGCCGCCTGTGGCACCAGTTTATTATCAGCAATGCCCATCGCGTATTTTTTACCAAGACGCTTGGCATATTCATCCCGCGAGAGGTCTTTGAGTTGTTGCCCGCTCATCTTTGTGCCAAATTCCTTGATCGCAGTTTTACCGGTTGCCTTGACGCCTCCCTTGATTAAATTTCCGGCTAATTTACCTACTGGAATAGCGACGGTCACTACTTCCAACCCCAGCAAAAGACTATCAAGAGTGCTGACTTCTCGACCTTGCGCCATTTTTTTAACGGTGTAGTACGAACTGACAAAGGGAATCCACATTTTCAGCCCACTGGGTTCAGGCTTTAATTCCTCTACCAATGCCGCACGATTCAGTCGATAATAATAATCAAGTTTATCTACCCATCCGGATCGACAGGGTTGAGAAAAGTCTTCGGGACAGAACCCGGATAATTCACTCAATACCCTTGTCATTAATTCCCAATCCAAGTCATCACGCCGTAAAAAATTAAACAGCGCCGGTTCGCCAGCAAAACGCATTAGCGTCTCTACGGTCTCCCGACCACCATTCTGCATTAACGTAATCACCGTCTCGCGCAATTCCTCTGGATAAGCGACATCGCCAAACAATAATTGCGCTGGAACTTCCGGCCCCCAATCTTTCAGCAGTGTTTCTCCTTCGGGCAACATCAGGACATCCCAAATCAGCGGTTCCGCAACCGTGACGGAAAACGCATCGCCTTGAACAGTGCGCATCAGACGCGGCCATAACGTCGCCCGGAATTGCTCACGAAACGCGGTATCGCGCTCCATACGCTGCCGAATCGCGAGAGACCCCGGCATTGATGCCGGGGAGGGAGAGCACGAAACGCGGTATCGCGCTCCATACGCTGCCGAATAGCGCTGCCCTCAGTGATAATAAAACTGATGAGTTGAGCCAATTCATCATCCGACCGGTGCAGAACGCTACGCACTACTTCATCCAGCCAACGCGCATACTCGCGGCCAGCCGCTGTTTCATGAGGAAAAATGAATAAGGCCGATGCGCCGGGAATACCCCGTTGGGCCAGATGACAAATGGTCTGGCTGTGCCGATCCAACGCCTTGGCGAGCGCCAGTGCATCATCAGGCGCAGACTGTTGTAGGGAATACTGCTGAGTCACATAGGGATAGCAAGCCTCGTCAGACAGCGTTTTAGCCAGTAAACGAGTGTCTTCGGAACCGGCCAGCAGACCGGCTAATTCGGGATGTTTTTGCAGCAGAAAGGCGAATTGCGGATATTTGCCCAAGCGGCCCAGGCGGGCCAACTGTTCATTCAGTTCGCGGGGAGCGTTTTCAGCGAGACTAGCGAACCAATCCTGGTTTAGATCAACGACTTCGGTAGCCGTCTCTTCATCCCATCCCTGGTCTTGGAGCGCCTGAATCCAGGCAGTAGAAGCGGCGGAATTGGAGGTTTCCGCGTTGGAAGAGAGAATAATAAAAAATAAAATCAATAAGATAGCCAAAAATTTAGCAAAGCAGTTTACCCCCCCCCCCCGATTGTCACATAAAATATACATATTTGATCCTTTGAGCGTTAGTCTATGAAAAAATAAAACCGATCAATAGGCTGGCGATTAGGGTTAGGCGGCCTTACGCTGAGGGGACGCTTCTTCCTGCTCATACCAGCGGATCACTTCTTCCGCTTCCCGGATTGCATCGGCAATCGCCGGAATTTCCGGGTCATCTTTCTCAAGCCCTTTACGCCACTGAACCCAAGCGTCTTTTCCTGCGCAAAATTCAGGGGGGTCAATCAATACATCAATATCCTTCTTCGATTTCATGGTTGCGTCCTCATGTGCCTGATTCTCAAAACCAATGCCTCAACAATTTGGGTTAAAGCGGATTGTTCATGACGACAGAACGCATCACGGACGGGATCAAGTAAAAATTGATACTCAATCAAGCCGGCTTGACTTAACGCCAAATTAGTCAAATGCGCTTCCAGCCCTTTTAACGATAGCCCACGCTGTGCGGCCCATTGCCCCTGATGCCGAAGCTCAATTTTCACCACATCCAGCATCAACTCCAAGTCGCGCACATCACGCCGCTGCGCCAAAAACCATGATCCATCATGTCCATAAGCCGTTACTTCGTAAAGCCCTGGGCGCTTCGCCATAACCCGCAAATCACCCGCGCTGAGAGAAAACCCGTCAGGATGATTATGATGGTAAGCAATTTTCTGCGCCGGATCACTGGCGAGCCGCGTCACCTCATCCGGCAAATAAACCCGCCCTGGATCATTGCTTGTGCCTTGAGCAAGCCGTTTCCCTGTTCGCAAATCAATCGCCGCCATGTATTCGTGACCGGTTTTCTGTCCATTCTTAAGCACATACGCCTTTGCATCCCCTTCCAGTTTGGAAAGCTGATCGACCGACAACGTTCCTGGGGCAATCGGTTTGGCTTGCTTAGGCAGTTCGCCTCTGGCGCGTGATTGGCCTTCCAGAAAATCGTTGTCGCTGTTACTCATTTGCCTATCCTGCCCGAAATCCTCCATCCGCTTCCACCGATGCAGCGCATTCGTCTTGATTGTTTGCGCTTTTAACCCCGTTTTCCGGTTCATGACGTTTAAGCTCTTGCACCTCAATCGTTCTGGAGAGCGTCATGAACTCAAGACTGCCCCTGTGTTTTCTGCTGGCTGCGTTCCTGCTGGCCGGTTGTTCCCCCAATCTCGAAGCGCCCGCGAAAAAGTCTGCGGAAACGGCGTCAGCAACGATACGGCCCACTGCGCCGCCCGCCCCGGTTCAGAATGAAGACGCCAAATTAACCGCTGAGGCCGCGCCGGATTTGGCAACAGCGGTTATGCCGCCGCCCGCGCCCGCTTTAGCCGCTGCGCCGCCCGCTGCTCGACAGGCCGCAGCCATCGGCGGCAGCGTGCAACCTCAGGAACTGGATGCGCTGCGCGCCGCCAGCGAACCGACCGACCGCGAGCAATACGCCCATCAGGAAGAGAATCCGGTAAAACGCGCCGCCGAACAGCCGGTTTCCACGTTCAGCATTGATGTCGATACCGGCGCTTACGCCAACGTCCGCCGTTTCCTCAACGACGGTCGCTTGCCGCCGCATGACGCGGTGCGCATCGAGGAAATGATCAATTATTTCGATTACGACTACCCGCTGCCGGACAGTCGCCAGCCGCCATTCCGGGTCAGCACTGAACTGGCTCCGACGCCGTGGAATCCGAAAACCCGACTGCTGGCCATCGGCATTAAAGGCTACGACGTGCCGAAAACCCAGTTGCCGCCGGCCAATCTGGTATTTCTGATTGATGTCTCCGGCTCCATGGAATCGCCGGACAAACTGGGCCTGCTCAAGCCGGCGCTGAAATTGCTGGTTCGCCAATTGCGCCCGGAAGATAAAGTGTCCATCGCAGTCTACGCCGGCGCGGCGGGCATGGTATTAGCTCCAACTTCCGGCAATCAGAAAGGGCAGATCGAAGCGGCGCTGGAACGCTTGAGCGCCGGCGGTTCCACTAATGGCGGCGCGGGCATTCAACTGGCCTATAACCTGGCCCGCGACGGCTTCGTGAAAGGCGGCGTTAACCGGGTGATTCTAGCCACCGACGGCGATTTCAACGTCGGCGCGGTGGACTTCGAGGCGCTGAAAAATCTGGTGGAAACCCAGCGTAAAAGCGGCGTCGCTCTGACCACACTCGGCTTTGGCACCGGCAATTACAACGACCGATTGATGGAGCAACTGGCTGACGCCGGCAACGGCAATTACGCCTATATCGACACCCTGCAAGAGGCGAATAAAACCCTGGTCGAGCAGATGAGCGCCACCCTGTTAACCATCGCAAAGGATGTAAAAATCCAGATCGAATTCAACCCGGCGCAGGTCGAGGAATACCGGCTGATCGGTTATGAAAACCGGGTGTTGCGCCGCGAGGATTTCAGCAATGACGCGGTAGACGCCGGCGACATCGGCGCCGGGCATACGGTGACCGCGCTCTACGAAATCGCCCTGAAAGGCGACGGCGGCAGTCTGACCGAACCGTTGCGCTATGGAAAACCGGCTGAAACCGGCGCAGCGCCCGGCGATGAAATTGCCTTTCTGCGCCTGCTCTACAAGCAGCCGGACGCCGACGCCAGCACATTGCTGGAATCGCCGATTCGCCGCGATCAGATTCTCCCGGACTGGAAAACCGCCAGCGAACGCTTCCGCTTTGCCGCAGCAGTCGCCGGCTTTGGGCAAGTGTTGCGCGGCGGGCGCTACACCGGCAGCTTCGGTTATGACGAAGTGCTGGCGCTGGCCCGCGAGGCACGCGGCACTGATCCTTACGGCTATCGCGGCGAATTCCTGACGCTTGTGGGATTGGCGCGTTCGCTCGATCAGGGCAAAGGCGCAGAATCGGGGCAGGCGGTGCGTTGAATCGAGTCCGGGTTCGAGATTCCGGGGAACGCCTTGAACCCGGCGTCTTGAACCTTGTACCTTGCGCGTCATGCACACTGACAATGACGCGGACGAAACCCTGATGTTGCGCTACCGGGAAGGCGACGCCGAGGCGTTTGCCCGGCTGTATGCCCGCCATAAAGGGCCGCTGTACCGCTATTTCCTCCGCCAGTGCGGCCAGCCGGCGGTCGCCGAAGAACTGTTTCAGGACGTGTGGCTGAAGCTGATCGCCGCCCGCACCCGCTACACGGTGCAGGCGCGGTTTACGACGTGGCTGTATCGCATCGCCCATCACCGCCTGATCGACTATTACCGCGCCGGTCAGCGCAGCTTGCCGGTCTCTTACGCTGACGATTGCCCGGAGTGGCTCGAAGTTCCCGCGCCGGTCGAGGCGCAGCCGGAAAACTGTGAAGAGCGTCGCCGCCAGGCGGAACGCTTGCTGGAAGTATTGGCGGAATTGCCGGAAGCCCAGCGCGAGACGGTCTTGCTCAAGGAGGAAGCCGGGCTGTCGCTGGAAGAGATTGCCCAGGCCACCGGAACCGGCCGGGAAACGGTCAAAAGCCGGTTGCGCTATGCGCTGGCCCGGCTGCGGCGCGGACTGGGAGGGGTGTCATGAACGACCCGCGCAATCAAGAAGGGTCAGACCCGGAACTGTCCGCGCTTTATCAGGCGACGCCTAAAGTCGAGCCGCCCGCTGCGCTGGATGCGCGGATTCTGTCAGCGGCGCGGGCGGCAGTCGCGCCGCGTCCAGTCTCAATGCTTTCACGCTTCCGCACATTCCGTTTCTGGGCCGCGCCGGTTGCGCTGGCGGCAACGCTGATGTTGGCGGTGGGTCTGACGCCCTTGCTCTATCAGGCCAGTGAGCAAAGCGCCTCGCTGGACATGCAAACGCCGCCTGCGGCGAAATCGGCGGCTGAAGCCGATGCGGGAAATCGGCAGGAATTGAAAGCGGCAGACCGGGCTTTACCGGCAACCCCTGCCCCGGCTGCATCGTCTCTGTCCCTGCCGATGGAGCGACGGAAAGCAGACCCACTCCAGTCCGCGCCAGCGTCGATCAAGCAGGAAGCCGCGCAACCGCTGCACGCGCCGCGTTCACCGGAAGCGTGGTTGGCGGAGATCGCCGAATTGCGCCGCCAGGGCCGAACCGCCGAGGCCGAAGCCCGCTTGGCTGAATTTCGCCGCTATTACCCCGATTATCCACAGCGGTAAACGGGGTCAGTCATAAAATCGGATCGAACAGCCGCGCCGCCCGTACCGCCCATCGGAACAACTTGCTCCGT
>JBDHRB010000067.1:0-9025 GCA_039807355.1 Candidatus Competibacteraceae bacterium | reverse complement strand
GATGACGTATAAATCCCGTTTCAATCCGCACGAGATTTTTATTACGGAACGCTGGGGATGGGCGGCGCGGGACTGACGACGGACTCACACCTCGCCCATCACGTCGCTCAACCGGGTCACGCCGCGCACGTCCAGCCCCTCGACCCGGCTGCCGCGCCGGGGCAGATTGGCGCGAGGCACAATCGCCTGCTTGAAGCCGTGCTTGGCGGCCTCGCGCAACCGCTCTTCGCCGTTCGGCACCGGGCGGATTTCTCCGGCCAGCCCGACCTCGCCGAACGCCACCAAATCGGTCGGCAAAGGCCGGTCGCGGAAGCTGGACAGCGCCGCCAGCAACACCGGCAAATCCGCTGCGGTTTCGTTGATCCGCACCCCGCCGACCGCGTTAACGTAGACATCCTGATCGTACATCGCTACGCCGCCATGCCGGTGCAACACCGCCAGCAACATCGCCAAGCGGTTCTGTTCCAGACCGAGCGTCACCCGGCGCGGGTTGCCGCCGTGACAACCATCGACCAGCGCCTGAATTTCCACCAGCAACGGCCGGGTGCCTTCGCGGGTAACCATAATCACGCTGCCCGGCGCTGGCGTCTCATGCCGGGAAAGAAAGATCGCCGAGGGATTGCTCACTTCCTTCAATCCCGCTTCGGTCATGGCGAACACGCCCAGTTCATTGACCGGGCCGTAGCGATTTTTCACCGCCCGCAACACCCGCAACCGCCCGCTGGGATCGCCCTCGAAATACAGCACGGTGTCCACCATGTGTTCCAGCACACGCGGCCCAGCGATGGCACCTTCCTTGGTCACATGACCGACCAGGAACAGCGCCGTTCCCGTGGCCTTGGCGTAGCGCACTAACTGCGCGGCGCTCTCGCGCACCTGGGCGACTGAGCCAGGCGCAGATTGCAGGCGCTCGGTGTAGACGGTCTGAATCGAGTCGATCACCACCACTCGCGGCTGCTCGACCTCAGCCGTCGCCACCACCCGCTCGACATTGATTTCCGACAGCAGGCGCAACCGCTCGCGCGACAGTTGCAGACGCTGGGCGCGCAGACTGATCTGCTGCGGGGATTCTTCACCGCTGACGTACAGGGTGCGGTCCCGCTCGGCCAGCGCCGCCAGCACCTGCAACAGTAGCGTCGATTTGCCGATGCCTGGATCGCCGCCGATCAGCGTCACCGAGCCTTGAATCAGCCCGCCGCCCAGCACCCGATCCAGTTCGCCGTTACCGCAGGTTTGCCGGACTTCCGCCGTCGCATCCACCTCGGACAACAGCCGGACTTCCCCGGCGGCGGCTCCAGAGTAACCGGCGAATTTCACCGCGCTCTTGGCCGAGGCGGCGGGCGCTTCCTGCAAGGTATTCCAGGCCCCGCAATCGCCGCACTGGCCGGACCATTTACTGGCCTGTGCGCCGCATTCCGCGCAAACGTAGAGGGTGCGGAGTTTACTCATGCGGCGGGTCGCTGGCGGAGGGGTCCGCCGGTTCGGCTTCGACCACTTCCACCTTGACCCTGGGGGTGATCCCGCACATCAGGGTGTAAGAAATGGTGTCGGCGGCCCGGGCGATGCGCTCCACCGGCAGGCCCTCACCCCACAGCACTACCGGATCGCCGATCCGGGCTTCAGGATGCTGGCGCAAATCCACCGTGATCATGTCCATCGACACCCGACCGATCAGCGCCGCCTCGCGCCCGTTGACCAGCAGCGGCGTCCCCGAAGGGGCATGACGCGGATAGCCATCGCCGTAACCCACCGCCGCCACGCCCACGTCCATGTCTTCGGGACAGCTCCAGGTTCCGCCATAACCGACCGGATCGCCCTGGCGCAAGCGTTTGATGGAAATCAGCCGGGTCTGCAAGGTCATCACCGGGCGCAAATCTTCATCCTCGGCCAGACTGTCCACAAAGGGCGAAGCGCCGTAGAGCATAATGCCGGGCCGCACCCAGTCGAAATGCGTGTCCGGCCAGCCAAGAATGCCGGCGGAATTGGCCAAAGAACGCGGCCCCGGCAAATCCGCGACCGCCTGCTCGAACACCCGCACCTGCTCGCCGGTCGCCTCGCAATTCCGCTCATCCGCCCGCGCTAGATGGCTCATCAGGCCAATCGCCGGGGCGACCGCCGGGCAGTCCATCAGCCGTCGGAACATCGCCGGCGCGGCGTCCGGTTCCAGCCCCAGCCGATGCATTCCGGTGTCGATCTTCAGCCACACCCGCAGCGGACGATCCAGTCGGCTGAGTTCCAGCATCCGCACCTGCTCAGGATGATGGATGGCGATGTTCAGATGATGCCGGGCGCAGCGCGGCAATTCGGCGGCTTCAAACACCCCTTCCAGCAGCAAAATCCGCTGCTGAACGCCAGCCCGGCGCAACGCCTGCGCTTCTTCCAGAGCAGCGACGGCAAAAGCGTCGGCGTCGTCCAAGGCGCGGGCGACGCGCACCAATCCGTGACCATAACCGTCAGCTTTAACTGCGGCCGCCACCCGCTGGCCGGGGGCCGCCGCCCTTACCCGTTGCAGATTGTGAACCAGCGCCCCCAGATCGAGGCGTACTGTGGTTGCTCGACTCATAACCGGAACCTGTGGAGTAAGATTCGGGAGCATAGCTCTCGAAGCGGGTAAACTGGCCGCGAAAGGTCAGACGAAACACGCCGGTTGGGCCATTGCGCTGCTTGCCGACAATAATTTCCGCGACGCCCTTTTCCGCACTTTCTGGATTGTAAACTTCATCGCGGTAGATAAAACAAATCAGGTCCGCGTCCTGCTCAATAGCGCCCGATTCGCGCAAATCCGACATGATCGGGCGCTTGTCGCCGCGTTGCTCCAGGGTGCGGTTCAACTGCGACAAGGCCAGCACCGGCACGGAAAGCTCTTTAGCCAAGGCTTTGAGCGAGCGGGAAATTTCCGAGACTTCAGTGGCCCGGTTCTCGTGGGTGCCCGGCACCTGCATCAGTTGCAGATAATCGACTACGATCAGACCGAGCGAGCCTTCCTGACGATGCAGCCGCCGCGCCCTGGCCCGCAGATCGTTGGGACTCAGATTGGAGCTGTCATCAATAAACAGGTGGGTGGCCGACAGGATATTCACCGCCGAGGTCAGACGCGCCCAGTCGGCGTCGTCCAATTGTCCGCTGCGCACTCGCTGTTGCTCAATCTGCCCCATCGACGACATCAGACGCATGATCAGGCTTTCGCCAGGCATTTCCATGCTGAACACCGCCACCGGGCATTTGACATGGATTGCGGCATATTCGGCGATGTTCATGGCGAAGGCGGTCTTGCCCATCGACGGTCGGCCCGCCACCACCACCAGTTCGCCCGGCTGTAAACCGGCGGTCATCGTGTCGAAATCCACCCAGCCGGTCGGCAATCCCGTCACCGGATTGTCGCTCTGAAACAGCAGATCAACCCGCTCTACCGTGCGCGCCAGCAAATCCTTAATGTTGGCGAACCCGCCCCGCGCCCGCGCTCCGCGCTCGGCAATGGCGAAAATCGACTTCTCCGCGTCGTTGAGCAAGTCCTGGCTGCCGCGCCCCTGGGAATCGTAGGCGCTGTCGGCAATTTCGGTGGCGGTGCGAATCAGATCGCGGCGGATCGCCCGCTCGCGGACGATCTTGGCGTAAGCGCGGACATTGGCGGCGCTCGGCGTCTCCCGGGCCAGCAGGGAGACATAGCTCATGCTCCCCGCTTCGTCTAACTGCCGGTGCGCCTCCAGCCATTCCGCCACCGTGACATAATCGAACGGCTGGCTTTCCTCAGCCAAACAACGAATCGCCCGAAAAATCAGCCGGTGATCGTTGCGATAAAAATCCTCTTCGCTCAACTGATCGGCGACTTGATCCCAAGCCGCATTCAACAGCATCAAACCGCCCAGCACCGAACGCTCCGCTTCAATGGAATGCGGCGGCGTGCGCAACGCCTCAGCGGCGGGATCCTTGCGGTGGGGAAGCGGCGAAACCGGTTGCATGACGGATTGAAGTCAGGAGACAGCAGAGAGGACGCCAGCGCCAGAGCGCCAGCGCCGTTTCGGCTTAAGCCGGCCAGACGCCGGCGCAATCCGGTTCAGTTTAGCGCAACTCCGCCTCAGCGGCGGCTCACGCTTCAGCGATGACGTTTACCCGAATCTGCGACTTGACCTCGGCGTGCAGATGCAGATCGACATCGTATTCGCCAATCTGGCGAATCACGCCCCCGGACAAGCGCACTTCGCTTTTTTGCAACTCGATGCCCGCCGCGGACACGGCGTTGGCAATGTCCGCCGCGCCCACCGAGCCGAACAGCCGGCCTTCGCTGCCGGTCTTCACCGACAAGGTGACGATCAGCTCCGCCAGTTGCTCGGCGCGGGCCTTGGCCCGGGACAACTGTTCCGCAGCGATCCGCTCCAGCTCGGCGCGCCGCGCCTCGAACCGGGCGATGTTCGCCGGAGTCGCCGCCGTCGCTTTACCCTTGGGAATCAGAAAGTTGCGGGCATAACCCGGCTTGACCTTGATTCGGTCGCCCAAGCTGCCCAGGTTATTGATCTTTTCCAGCAGGATGATTTCCATGTTCGCCTCCGATAGTCGCGGCGCTTAGTGTCGGTCGCAGAACGGCAGTAACGCCAAAAAGCGCGCCCGCTTGATCGCCACCGACAATTGGCGCTGGTAACGCGCCTTGGTGCCGGTAATCCGGCTGGGAACGATCTTGCCGGTTTCGGTGATGTAGTTTTTCAGGACCGCGATGTCCTTGTAATCAATTTCCTTTACGCCTTCGGCGGTGAAACGGCAAAACTTCTTGCGACGGAAAAAACGTGACATGTTTTTGATCCTCAAATAATTTCCGATAATTCGGCATTCAGAACGTCGATCTGGGCGGCGTGCAACACCAGCCGGGATTCGCCCTCGCGGTAATGGGCGCGGCCCAAAAAACCGCGCACCCGCACCCGCGCACCCGGCATCAGCCGTTCGGCAATCCGCGCCAGCGGTTCGCCGCAGGCGGCCACCGCGATCCGGCTTCGACCTGTTCGGACTGGTGATCCAGTAAGAAGCGGCCAATCGGCACGCCGGCGGGGGTGAGGCGAGCTGGGCTGGATTCAGCCACTTGGCCGGCGATCACCAGACAGTTGTCAGCGAAGGGCGCCGATGGCGGCGTGGCGGCTCTCAAGCCGCTTCGTCCTCGATCTCTAGGTCGTCGGCGTCGTCATCACGATCATGGCGGCTGCGCTCCTCACGCTCTTCGCGTTCCGGACGCTCATCGCGGGAGCGCACCAACAGCGACGGTTCGGTTTCCGGGCCATCGCGCTGGATGATCAGATTGCGAATCACCGCGTCGTTGAAGCGAAACGCGCTCTGTAATTCCTCAAGCACCGCTGACCCGCATTCAATGTTCATCAACACATAATGCGCTTTATGAACCTTGTGAATCGGATAAGCCAACTGGCGGCGACCCCAGTCTTCCAGGCGATGAATATGACCGCCGTCTTCCTCGATCAAAGCGCGATAGCGCTCGATCATCGCCGGCACTTGTTCGCTCTGGTCAGGATGGACCATAAACACGATTTCGTAGTGTCTCATGCAGATTCCTTACGGATTAAACAGCCTCCCACAGCGCGGTGAGGCAAGGAGCAGCGGCTCGAACGAACCGCAAAGGGACGGTATCTTAGGCGGAAAGGTCAAGAGGCGCAATCGCCCGGCGCACCGGCCCGGTCGCGGCCCGATGACGCTTCCGCCGGATCAGCCCCGGTTAGGCTATAATCCGCGCCTTTCCACGATCAGCAGGACTTATTGGCTATGGCGTTTTGGCGGCATCTGCGTGAAGACATCACCTGCGTTTTTGACCGCGACCCGGCGGCGCGCAATGTCTTGGAAATTCTCACGTCTTATCCCGGCATTCATGCGGTGCTGTTCCATCGGTTGAATCACGCCCTGTGGAATTTGCGCCTGAAATGGCTGGCGCGGTTTCTGTCCGCCCTGGCCCGTCTGCTGACCGGCATTGAAATTCATCCCGGCGCAAAGATTGGCCGGCGGTTTTTCATCGACCACGGCATGGGCGTCGTGATCGGCGAAACTGCGGAAATCGGCGATGACTGCACGCTGTATCAGGGGGTGACGCTGGGCGGCACCAGTTGGAACAAGGGCAAGCGCCATCCGACTTTGGGGCGGAATGTGGTGATCGGTGCCGGCGCTAAAGTGCTGGGGCCGTTCACAGTCGGCGACAACGCCCGGATCGGCTCAAATTCGGTAGTGATCAAGGCCGTGCCAGCCGGGGCGACGGTGGTGGGCGTGCCGGGCCGGGTGGTCGAAGCCGGCGGCGCCGACGTGCGTCGGGAAATCGCTCGTAAACTGGGATTCGACGCCTATGGCGCAACCCCGGACCTGCCCGACCCGGAAGCTCATGCGATCAATCAGATGCTCGATCATCTGCACGCGCTGGATCGCACGGTGCGCCAGTTGAGCCAAACTTTGCGCAATGCCGGCATTGATCCCGGCGAATTGCAGTTGTGCGAGTTGCAAGGCTGCGAGCTGCATTCCGCCGCCAGCGCCAATGGCTGGCATGAGCAAAACAGCGCCGATGCGGTCAAAACCACATCCTGAGCGGCGACCATGCGTGAATTGAGCGCCGCCGCCCGCGATTATTTCGCCCACCCGCGCCAGGTGATTGAGGGCGAGCCGCTCGGCGTCACCACGGTTCAGGCCGAATTGCCCAGCGGGGAGATTTTGCAGTTGCAACTGCGGGTCAGCCCGCCAGACCTGATCGCTGAGGCCCGATTTAAAGCGTATGGCTGCGCCTGGCTGATCGCTTGCGGGTCGCGGTTGAGCGAGCGGCTGACCGGACGGACTTTGGCCGAAGCCGAACAGTTCCGCCATCACGAATTGATTGAGGCGCTGAACGTGCCGCCGGAGAAGCTGCATTGCGCGGTGCTGGCGGAAACCGCGTTGCACATGGCGCTGCGCACGCGACCGGACTGAAATTTTCTACTGAGGAGACGATCATGATTACTTTGACTGAAAAAGCCGCCGAGCGCGCCCGGGCCTATCTGGCGAAACAGGGTCAGGCGGCGGGATTACGCCTGGGCGTGCGCAATACCGGCTGCTCGGGCTATATGTACATGGTGCAACTGGCCGAGCAAATTGATCCCGACGATCAGGTGTTTGAATCTCAGGGCGTTAAAGTGGTGGTCAGCGCCAAGAACCTGCCCTATTTGGACGGCATGGAAGTGGATTACGCCAAGTCCGGGTTGAACGAAGGCTTTCGTTTCAATAATCCCAACGCCAAGAATGCCTGCGGCTGCGGCGAGAGCTTTGCGGTTTGAGCCGCATCCCCGTTCAATGCGCGGATGTTTCGGATAAAAAAGGGGATTGCGTTCCCCGCAATCCCCGCAAGACCTCCAAGCGACGACGAGGTCAATCAGACTTTTTAGCAAGCCCATCCAACTAAATGTAATCGCCCCGGTAACTTTCGAGGGTCTTGATGTAGTTGGCGCGCTCAAAAGCGGTTGGATCGGCGACTTTCTGCTGGCTCATCGAGCCTTTCATCTGCGTCACCGACTGGTACTGATGCATCTCCATCCAGGTCTGCAAACCGTTGCGCAGGGTGGTCAGATAATCCACGCCATTCTTCAACAGCGCCGAAGTGGTCATCACCACATCCGCCCCAGCCATTAGATACTTCACGATCTCAATCGGCGTATGCACGCCCCGGGTTGCGCCCAGCGAAGCGCGCAATTTCCCGTACAACACCGCGATCCACAGCAGCGGCAGGCGAATCTCATCCGGCGTACTCAGGTTCAAGTTCGGCGCGACTTCCAGCTTTTCCAGATCAAAATCCGGCTGATAGAAGCGGTTGAACAACACCAGCGCATCCGCTCCAGCCTCATCCAGCGCCTTGGCCATCGCTCCAATCGCACTGAAGAATGGACTGAGCTTGACCGCAACCGGAATCGTCACTGAGGCTTTGACCGCCTTGATGATCTCGATATAACGCTCTTCGACCGCCCGGCCACTGGTAGTCAAGTCGGCGGGGATGTAATAGATGTTCAGCTCAACGCCCTTGGCCCCGGCCTGTTCCATCAACCGGGCGTACTCGATCCACCCAGAATGGGTGATGCCGTTCAGGCTGCCGATCACCGGGATGTCCACCGCTTCCACGGCCCGCCGCAGCAAGTCCAGATAAGCGTCTGGCCCAACCGTGTAGTCGTCGAGCGCCGGCAAATAACTCAGCGATTCGGCGAAACTCTCGGCGCCAGCCGTCATCAAGTACTCCAGCGCCGCGCTTTCATGGCGCAACTGTTCTTCAAACAGCGAAAAAAGCACCACGGCGGATGCGCCGGCATCCTCCAGGCGCTTGACGCCAGCCACGCTCCCCGACAGCGGCGAGGCCGACGCCACGATGGGATGCTTGAGTTTCATCCCCATATAAGTGGTTGTTAAATCCATGATGATTCCTTCTGCATACCGAAATGCGGTTCCAGGACGCGGCGTCAGGCTCCGGTTTTCCAGCCGGACGCCAGCGCCTGACGCTTCACTTGATTACTTGAATTTCGGCACGAACGTGCCGCCGTCGCGGGTCGCCATGTCCTCGTACACCGACCAGCGCCGGTTGATCGCCTGCTGCGCCATTTCCATCAGATGCTCGGCCTCGGCGGGATTGGTATGCGCCAGCACTTTGTAGCGCACTTCGTTATAGGCGTATTGCTTGAGCGGAATCTTCGGTCGCCCGGAATCGAGAACAAACGGATTCTCGTTGGACTCATGCACCGCCGGGTTGTAGCGGAACAGCGGCCAGTGTCCGCATTCCACCGCCAGATGCTGCTGATCCAGCCCGCGCTGCATGTTGATGCCGTGAGCAATGCAGTGGCTATACGCCAAAATGAGCGACGGCCCGTCATAGGCTTCGGCTTCGCGGAAGGCCAGCAACGCCTGCTGCGGATTGGCGCCCATCGCGATGCGGGCGACATACACATTGCCGTAGGAAATCGCCTGTAACGCCACATCCTTTTTGCCGCCCTGCTTGCCGGCGGCAGCGAACTTGGCCACGGCGCCCATCGGGGTGGATTTC
>JBDHRB010000066.1:0-9035 GCA_039807355.1 Candidatus Competibacteraceae bacterium | reverse complement strand
GAGAACACCGGATACCGTACCGGAGAACACCGGATACCGTACCGGAGAACACCGGATACCGTACCGGAGAACACCGGATACCGTACCGGAGAACACCGGGATTTTTTTTTTTTTCATAAAAATCAAAAGCTTATCGCGTATTTTTCGCCCTTAAAAGGTTTTAAAAGTTATTTAAAAGAAAAAAAGCGCGCGCGACGAAAATTTTTTTTTTGCAAACCCCATTTTTTTCGCAACCATCCCCTGGACCCCCCCTAGAACCGCTTGCCCAACACCGCCACCGTCTATCGGAGTTCGCTACGCTCACGGCGGGTTTGATTGGGAGGGGGGGCACCCCCCCTCCCAAACCCTTCCCCCCCGAAGCCGCTACCCGGAGCAATCCAGAAACCGCTTGCCCAACACCGCCACCCAAAAGCGGGCCTCCAGGAGGATGATCATCAACCCCTCGTAACCACGGGACGACTGCGCTAATCTCAACCACCCCACAACACCCAGCGCCCATGTCCCCAAACTTCAACCCGCTTTCCCAAATCCTCGAACAACACCGGCTGGTGATCTTGGACGGCGCACTCGCTACCGAACTCGAACAGCGTGGTTGCGACCTGCACGATCCCCTCTGGTCAGCCAAGGTGTTGCTCGAACACCCGGAACGAATCGTTGAAGTCCACCAGGACTATTTCCGGGCCGGCGCGGATTGCGCGATTACCGCCAGCTACCAAGCGACGATCCCAGGCTTTATGAAGCGCGGTCTAACGCTAGAAGCCGCACGGGAAGCGCTACAAAGCGCGGTGCGACTGGCGATTGCGGCGCGGGACGCCTTTTGGCAGGACGAAACACAGCACCCCGGTCGCCCCAAGCCATTGGTTGCGGCGTCGGTTGGGCCATACGGCGCTTATCTGGCTGACGGCTCGGAGTACCGGGGCGATTACGCACTAAGCGAAGCGGAGTTAATGGACTTTCACCGCCCCCGGCTGGCGGCACTGCTGGATGCTGGCCCAGACCTACTGGCCTGCGAAACCTTGCCCTGTTTTGCTGAAGCCAAGGCTCTGGCGCGGCTCTTGGGTGAATTCCCCAACGTTTGCGCCTGGATGACCTTCAGCGCCCGCGACGATGCCCATATCAACCATGGCGAACAGCTCGCCGATTGCGTGGCCAAGCTGGACGCCTTCCCGCAGATCGTCGCCATCGGCGTCAATTGCACCGCTCCCCAGCACATTCCCGGACTCATCGCCGCCGTTCGCAGCGCCACCGACAAGCCCATCGTGGTTTACCCCAATTCCGGCGAAACCTATGACGCAACGCACCATGCCTGGTGTGGCCCAGCGACCCACGAAACCTTTGCGCAGGAGGCTCAACGCTGGTTTGACGCCGGCGCACGCTTGATCGGCGGTTGTTGCCGCACTACCCCTGCTCATATCGCACAGATCGCCGCCTGGGCGCGTCAGCTTCCGGGATAAGCCAACCAGCCCTTTTAACAAGGGCCGCGAGAAGCGCCTACAAGGGCGATAACAGCGCGTGAAGAGTGAGGGCAATAGGAGATAAGGGGGAGGGCTGTAAAATCGCTGCTTGGCCCCTCAGAAGCGGCTACAAGGCCATTCGCAGAGCCAAGATTGCGGCGCAACCATCACCAGCACTCGACGCACCCGCGCCGCAATGAATCGACCCAATCACTTATTTTCAAATATTTTCTTTCAAATACAAAATGTTGAGAGCCAGTTGGCTAATTTTAGCCGTCCCAACGCTAACGCTCATGGTCGCTTGGGCTATCGCCGGCAAGCTGACCCAGACTCGCCACTGGCTCGATCATCCCAATGACCGTTCCCTGCATCAGCGTCCAGTGCCTCGCACCGGCGGCTGGGCGGTATTGGCCGGACTGGTGACCGGCGGAGCCGTGCTGGCGGCACTTTCGCCCGCCTTGCGCTCACGCCTGATGCCAGTCGCTTTGGGCTTACTGCCGCTGGTTTTGATCTCGGCGCTCGATGACCGGCGCGGGGTCTCGGCACACTGGCGGCTTTTAATCCACCTAGGAGCCGCTGTAAGCCTCCTTCTGGCCGATTTTGGCCTGACCCCTTATGCAACCCTAGGTCTGACGGAAACCCTCCTTAAAACGGCGCTGTGGGGCTTTAACGGGCTTTTCATCCTGTGGATGATCAACCTCTACAACTTCATGGACGGGATGGACGGCTTCGCTGGCGGTATGGCGGTGATCGGCTTTACGACACTGGCCTGGCTGGGGCGGGCCGATCCGGGTTTTGTTGCGGTTCAGTTGACCATCGCCGCCGCCAGCGCCGGGTTTCTCGCGCATAACCTGCCGCCAGCGCGGATTTTTCTCGGCGACACCGGCTCCACCGCGCTGGGCTTTCTGGCAGCGGCGAGCAGCCTTTGGGGCAGCCAAGTTGGCTTGTTCCCCCTCTGGGCGGCGCTGGCGGTGTTCTCACCGTTCATCGTGGACGCCACGACAACACTGCTGCGTCGGCTCTGGCACGGTGAGCGGATTTGGGAAGCCCATCGCAGCCATTACTACCAGCGGCTGGTCCTGTTGGGCTGGGGGCATCGCCGCACGGTGCTGGCGGAATACGCCCTGATGCTGATCTGTGCGGTCGGCGCAGCGCTGGCGGTGCAGCTTCCAGCGCCTGCCGCGTTCGGGCTGGGTGTCAGCGGCCTGGCAATGTACGGGGGAATCATGGCCGGCGTTGGCTGGCTGGAGCAGCGCACAGCGGAATCATCAGAGATTACTTAAGTAATTAAAATTTAAAGATAAAATCTTTCTTAATCAGGGATTTCAGATAGCCTGACCTAATTGACTAACTTTAATCTTATTTATCATAATGTTATAAAATTCATGGGAAAGGCGTTTTTTAAATTTAATAATTTTTACTAATCAATTGGTTAATTCAAATTTTTCCTGTTGACCCCAATTTTTTTGCAACGCAACAAGAGTCATTTCATGAAAAGCGTGGTAGGCTGCGATCCATGCTATTTCAGGAAATCTGGATAACCAACTGCTTTTTAAGCAGAAATTTAGGTTTTCCCCCACCCGCTTCTCCGCCTGTGGAGGTTGACTCTTGAGCAAACGCAACCCTTCCTATCGCCCAACAGGGCTTCTCCGGCTTAAAACCGCCGGTTTTTCGCAAGTGATCCTGCTGGCTGCCTTGGCTTTATCTGCTGGTTTACCCAGTGATGCCAACGCCAATGGCAAGCAAGTCGGCAAGGCGTCCTGGTACGGACCGGGATTTCATGGCAAGCGCACCGCCAGCGGCCAACGCTTCAACCAACGCGCAATGACCGCCGCTCATCCCCGGTTGCCTCTAGGCACCCGAGCGCGGGTCACCAACCTGAACAACGGCAAAAGCGTTGAAGTGACGATCAATGATCGAGGGCCTTATCACGGTGGCCGCATCATTGACCTTTCCAGCGCCGCTGCGAAACGGTTGGCTATGGGCGGGACCGCCCGCGTCAGTATCGTGGCCCTTCCGAACTAGGGCGACCGGCGGGGCTACGAGGAAGCGCGAATGCGCCAGACGCTTGAACTGGGTCAGGAACCCGGTGATAGGCCGTCAGGCGCAACGCCAACGCCTAGCTGCCGCATGACTTCCTGAGCGATGGCCAGCGAGGCCGTCAACCCCGGCGATTCAATCCCGATCAGGTGGACTAATCCAGCAACGCCATGCGTCGCTGGCCCCTGAATCAGGAAATCCCCGGCGACTTCGCTCGGCCCAGTCCATTTCGGGCGGATCCCGGTATAGCCCGGTTGCAGCGTCTGATCCGGCAGCGCCGGATAATACCGGCGGATCGCCTGGTAAAATTTCGGCTCCAGACCGCTTTCAAAGGCATAGTCAACGGTTACCGGCCAACTGCTGACATCCGGGCCAAATTTACACTGTCCGCTCAAGTCCAGTGTGGCGTGAATACCCAGACCGGCGTCATCCGGCATTGGGTAAATCAAATGTTGGAATGGCGCTTTCCCGCTGAAGCTAAAATAGTGGCCTTTAGCATAAAAAGTGGGCGGTATATGCTTTTGCGGGAATCCGACCAAGCGCCGCGCCACCTCCTGAGCGAATAACCCGGCAGCGTTAATCACTTGTCGGCATTTTAAGGTCAACGGCGCATCGCCGCCGACTTCAAGTACGATTCCTTGGCCGGTGATCCGTCCGCCTGTGACCGGCGTCCGCGTCACCAGCATCGCGCCAGCCTGCTCCGCATCGCTCAACAGCGCCAGCATCACTCCGTGGCTGTCCACAATCCCGGTATTTGGCGAATAAAGACCCGCCAGCGCCTGAACTTCCGGCTCAATTTGGCGAATCTGCGCCGCCGTTAGCGGTTGCAGAGGAACGCCATTGGCCGCCGCCCGTTCCGCGTAGTGGGCCAGCATCGGTAATTCCGCTTCAGTGACCGCGACCAGGATTTTCCCAAGGCGACGATAGGCAATGCTGCGCTCTGCGCAATAATGACAGAGTGCAGCATTTCCAATGCTGCACAATCGAGCCTTCAGTGAACCCGGCGGATAATACAGACCGGCGTGAATCACTTCGGAATTACGCGATGAAGTCTGTGCGCCAAATCGGGCTTCCGCTTCCAGAATCAGCACCTCACGCCCGGCCAGCGCCAGCCGTCGGCCCACGGCAAGACCGATCACGCCTGCGCCAATCACGACGCTATCGACCGACTCCACGCCGTCTTTCCCGCTGGAGGATTAAGCGGATTCGGTTCGGCGGCTCAGGGCTTCGCGCAGTTGCGCCAGGCGAATCGGCTTGGCTAAGGTGATAACCGAGCGCAGCCCCTTGAATTCCGCCAACATTTGCGCATCTCTGGCGTAATCTGGACTGTAACCGGTGATGATGATCAGCCCAGCGGTGTAGCCTTGCTCCATCAGCCAGACTACCAATTCGTTACCGTCCATTTCCGGCATCACCATGTCCAGCACGATCAAGGTCGGTTGCAGTTCCTGATAGACGGTCTGAAATTCATAGCCGTTGGTGGTCACCCGGGTTTCATAGCCCAAATCCGTCGCCACCCGGGCCACCATCTGCCCAAAGTCCGGTTCATCATCGACGATCAACAGCCGTTGTTCCTGCATGTATTCACCCGGCGGACATGCCAATGTGATGCAACGTCAGCACGACGTGCTTAAGGCCAGGATCATCCGGGTCGGCGTGCACCGCAAATCCCAGCATCCGGTTCAAACGCAACATCGGTTGGTTTTCTTGTAACACTTCGCCATAAATCTCGCCAATGCCTCGGGATCGGGCGTAGTCGATAATCCGGCGCATCAGGCCATGGCCTAACCCCAATCCCATCATCGCCCGATCCACCATGATCGAATATTCCGCCCGGTCGCGGTTTGGCCCGGCGTTCAGATTAACAATGCCGTAGATCGTCGCTTGACCGGGCAGGCCAGGACCTACCGCGACCAAAGCCATTTCCCGATGATAGTCAATTTGGGTCAGGGTCGCGGCCATTTCGTGGCTAAGTGCCTTGATCGGCTGAAAAAATCGCCGACGCAGATCATCCGGTGAGGCGCGTCCTACCAGGGCGTGCAGGGCGGGTTCATCTTCTGGCAAAACCGGGCGTAACAACAAGGTCTGGCCGTTGGGCAAACGGAAGGTCTCCTCCAACGCCTTGGGATAGGGGCGAATCGCCAAGCGTTGCGCCGGATGACCAGCGAACGGCGCGACTTCAACCTGGGCGTCTAGCGCCATCAGACCCTGCGCATGGCTCCACAGCGGGTTGATGTTCAGCGTCGTCAGTTCGCCCAAGTCGATGACCATCTGCGAAATCTTCACCAGGGCCAGCGCCAGGGCGTTGAGATTGGCCCGGCGCAGCAGGCTGTAGCGCAACCGCTGATAAATCCGGGTTTGCGCCATGATCTCGCGAGCCAGATGCAGGTTCAGCGGAGGCAAGCCGTAGGCCAGATCGTCAATCGCAGCACTGTCCGGGCCACCCTGGCCGAAGTAGATCACCGGCCCAAAGCGCCCGCCGGAGCGTATCCCCAGAGTCAGTTCATAGGCGCCGTGACGCGGCGTCATCGGTTGCAGGATAAAACCATGGCCGCGAGCGGTCGGGGCGACTTCGCGCAGACGAGCCAGCCGTTCTTGGGCCGCTTGTCGCACCGCCTCTGGGGTACTGAGGATACTGGCCATTCCGCCCAAGAGCGCCGGATGGGCTACTTCCGGGGCAAGAATTTTCAACACCAGCGGGCCATGTTGTTGAGCCGCGATGGCCGCCGCTTCATCCGGGGTGGACGCCTGCCAGGTTTCGATTACCGGCAAACCATAGGCGGTGAGCAGATGCAGCGCCTCAGCCGTGTTAAGCCGCCGCCGACCATCGGCCAAGGCGCGGGTTAGGAGGTTCCGCGCCGTATCCGTATCCGGGGTGAATGCTTCCGGCAGGGAGGGCGGGGTTTCCATCAGCAGCGCCTGGTTGCGCTGATACTGAACCATGCGCATGAAGGCCTGCACTGCCGCACGGGGAGTTTCATAGGTCGGCGTCTGGTGTTTCAGCAGGCGGTTTCGGGCGGCGGCTCCAGTGCCTGGACCGGGAATACTCGCCAGCAGCGGGCGGGCGCTACCGGCCAGGCGCTCAATCACCGCATCAGCTACCGGTTCGGTTGGACTCAAGGCATGAGGGGTCTTGATGACCAACACCCCGTCGACGCCCGGATCGGCCAACAGCAAATCCAGAGCACGGCCATAGGCGCTGGCCTCGGCGGCATCGCCCAAATCGACCGGATTGAGCAACGCCTGGGCGTCAATCAACGGATCCAGGCCTTTCTGGGTCGCTTCAGAGAATTGGGCCAGCCGCCCGCCAAAGTGATACAGGGTGTCGGTCGCCAGCAGGCTCATGCTAGAGCTATTACTGAGAATCGCCAGGCGGTCGCTGCGCATCCGTTTCGCCGCCTTGAGCACCTCGACCATTTGCAGCAGTTCGTCGCTGTCGTCCACACGCAACAAACCAGCGCGGCGAAACGCGGCGTCGTACACCGCATCATCGGGTTCCTCCGGGAAGCGGCGCGGTTTAAGCACGATCACCGGCTTGAGACGGGCCGCCCGCCGCGCCGCCGACATGAATTTACGCGCATCGTCGATGTTTTCGATATACAGGAGAATGGCGCGGGTCTGATAATCACCGGCGAGATGGTCGATTAAATCCGCCAGATCGACATCCAGACTATCGCCAAGGTGAATGAGATGACTGAACCCAAAACCCGAATGATTGGCAATATCCAGGGCGGTTTGGGCAATCGTGCCCGACTCGCTAATCAGGGCAATCTGCCCTGGTAATAATTTTTGGTGATTCAGGCTCAAATTCAGTTTGGCACCGGGGATATGAAAGCCCTGTGAGGCCGGCCCTAAAATCCGCATCTCATAAGGATGGGCGACATCGAGAATGGCTTGAGACAGGCGCGTGCGCTCCATCAAGGACTCGCCGCGCCAGTCGCTGATGACCAGAGCGGCCCGGGCGCCGCGCTGGCCGAGTTCCAGCAGCAGGCGCGGGACTTCGCTGATCGGGCGATTGATCACGGCCAAGGTTGGGGTCAGCGGCAGACTGGCGATATCGCGGTAGGTGATCGCCCCTTCTAACGCCCAGCGTTTAGCATCGACGGGCATGACCGGCCCATAGAATCCGCTGCGCATCAGGTTACGGGCCAGCAGGATATCACGGTCACTGCCGCCGCTGATTAGGGCAATGGCCGCTGGCTTAAAGAAAGCATCAAGATAGCGAGTGGTCATGGACAATGAGCTTTGGTTATTTTGAATGATCCGTTTTCATAGTGATCACGGCGTTTAAAATTTTTGTAAAATTATATTTGTAGATTTTACATTTTTTCTGCCTATTATAAATGTATTTAAAAATCATTTTGATTGATTATTGAACAAGAGTTGAAGTTTTTAAGATTCCACAATCTGTAAAACGAAACGAAAGCTGGATGAGATCAAAGACAACTGCAACGGTTAGCACCCAATCAGTAGGAGGATAATACATGACTGACGCTAATGACCTGAAAAAAGCTTGGGAATGCCATCAAAAGTTGCTGGCCGAATTGGACGAGCAACGCCGCGAACGCGAAACCCGCGAAGCTCAGGAACGCGAAGAGGCCTTGGAGGCACCGTTGCGGGAGCGGGCGCTGGAACTGGCCAAAGCCCCTGTAGACCTCTCCCGTTATCGCAACGAGCGCAACTTGATGCTCTTTCCATTTTGTTCAACCGCCAGGGCGAAGCGAGTTAAAGGGATTCGCTATGTGTCGGCGGATGGTAAACGCTGGCTAGAAGTTACAGCAAATTATGATTATGGAATGGCCAAGATTTGGGATTTTGACATTTTGCGATTTGCCTTGAGTAAGGCCGGGGAGGTTGCTTTGCAGGTGGGGTATTTTCCGCCTTATGTAGAATTTACAGCTTACGAGTGCCTCAAGGCGATAGGGCGCGATCCTAAAGCGGGTAAAAATTATATTTGGATTGAAGGGGGATTAGATCGGCTAGTAAGCACAACCTATAAAGGAAACATCTTTAAAGAAGATGAAGGGCGATCTGAAACATTCACACTAATTAGTGTTGAGTGCATTAATGATGAAGAAAAGCGGATTGATAAGATACGAATAAACTTTAATCCGCGTATTCGAGAGTCGGCAAAATTGCGTGGTCTATTAGTAATAGACTCGTCTGTACTTCATGAAGAATCAGGAATCAAAAAGCGACTTATCGAATTAGTCACAGCCAGTATGGGGAAAGAATCCATCTGGACCGTTGGAGTAGAGCGGTTGCAGGCCCTATGCGCCCATGAAGGGGAGCTGAAGGCGTTCAAGCGCCAACTAAGAGAGTACGAGCTGCCTTGGGCAGTGAGTTTTGGCAAAGCTGTTGGGGGTGGCGAAAACGTCACTTTTTTCAATTCATGCAAAATAGATGCCTGAGAAGCAAAATAGATGCCAACTTTTCAGTGTATAGTCTATGAGATACCGTACCGGAGAACACCGGATACCGTACCGGAGAACACCGGATACCGTACCGGAGAACACCGGATACCGTACCGGAGAACACCGG
>JBDHRB010000065.1:0-9087 GCA_039807355.1 Candidatus Competibacteraceae bacterium | reverse complement strand
AGAATTACAAGGATGTAATTTATCAGCAGCAGATGGAAATGACGGACTTTGTTACAAAGGCAAATGATAGAGAGGAAGGATTTTTAGCCGAGATAAAATCTTTGAATTCTTGTAACGAGCAGAAAGCTGCGGAAATAAGGCGACTTCAGGAAATCATACATCAATTCCAGGAAGCGTTGCAGAACGTGTTGAATGAGTTGCGGCGAAAGGAAACTGCGATGGAAGAGCTGCATTCCTCTACTTCGTGGAGAATTACTGCGCCGATGCGGGTAGTGGTGACCCAATGCCGGCGCCTGATGCAGGCGGGTCGGGTGCTGTTTTATTTCCTCAAACAAAATGCGCGCCTGGCTGGGCAAATCTGGCATGCCCAGGGAACGCGCGCCTTGCTGGTTCGCGTGGTCAGGAAGCTGGCGCGCCTGGCCCGCCGCCGCCCGGATGAAGCGCCGCTGGCTGCCGACTGGCGGCTGGAGCAAACCGTGCATCCTTTGTCGTTTCCGGTTCATGCGCAGCCCCGCGTCTCCATCATCATTCCGGTGCATAACCAGCCGCTGTACACGTTTTCCTGCCTGAAATCGCTGGTTGAGCATCCATCGGCGGCGGACGCCGAAGTGATCGTGGTTGACGATCATTCCGATGACGAAACAGCGCAAATGCTCGAACAAATCACCGGGATTCGCACCGTGCGCAATATCGGTGAACGCGGTTTTGTCCCGGCGTGCAATCTGGGCGCGGCGCAAGCGTGCGGTGATTATCTGGTCTTTCTTAACAATGACACCTTGGTATCGCCAGGCTGGCTGGACGCCCTGTTGGCGGTCTTCGCCCGTTTCCCGGATGCGGGTTTGGTAGGGGCGCGCCTGATTTACCCGGATGGCCGTTTGCAGGCGGCGGGCGGGGTGATCTGGCGGGACGGTTCCGCTGCGCATCTTGGCTGGGGCGACCGGGCGAATGCGCCGGAATACAGTTATGTGCGCAAGGCGGACTACTGCCCCGGAGCCTGCATCGCCATACCCCGGACCCTGTTTGACGCGGTTGGACGGTTCAGCGAGGAATTTGCGCCCGCCTACTACGAGGATACCGATCTGGCCTTCAAGGTGCGGCAAGCCGGACAGGAAGTTTATTACCAGCCCGCTGCGATCATTCGGCATGTCGAAGGCGTCTCGATGGGCCAGAATGCCCTGACCGGTTTCAAGCGTTTCCAGGTCCTGCATCGCCAGCGCTTTCAGGAAAAATGGCGTCAGACGCTGTCCAGTCACCCGATCAATAACGGCGAACCGGTTCAGGCGCGGGATCGCGGGGTGTGGAAGCGCTTGCTGGTCGTGGACAAGGTGATGCTGACCCCGGACCAGGATTCCGGGTCCCTGCGCATGTTTCGTCTGCTGGAGGAACTGGTCGGTCTGGGAGTGAAAGTCGTATTCGTCACCTTGTATCTGGACGACCGCGAACCTTATCGGAGTCAGCTCCAGCAGATCGGCGTCGAAGTGCTTTATCCGCCACGGGAAAGCACGGTGCGCGGTTATCTGGAGCGGTGCGGGCGGCAGTTCGATGCGGTGATGTTGAGCCGCGCCGATGTGGCGGAGATGCTGATGGATGCGGTGCGCGAGCTGGCCCCGGCGGCGCTGCGGATTTTCGACACGGTGGATTTGCATTACCTGCGCGAGGAGCGCATGGCGGAATTGCAGGCCAACGCTTCGCTGGCTAAAGCTGCCGCCGCCCGTAAACAAACCGAACTGAGCCTGATGCAAAAAGCCGACGTGACTTTAGTGGTCAGTCCGTTCGAGCAGGCGCTGCTGGCCAAGGAGAATCCTGACCTGCGCATTGAGGTGGTGTCGAATATCCACGATCTGCACGGCTGCGCCGCCGGCTACGCCGAGCGCGAGGGTCTGCTGTTCATCGGCGGCTTCGACCACCCGCCGAATGTCGATGCGATGCTGTACTACGTCAATGAGATTTTGCCGCGCATCCAGCAGGCATTGGGGCCGGTGAAGACCTGGATCATCGGCAGCAAACCGCCCGTGGAAATCCGTGCGCTGGCCTCGGAAACGGTGATCGTGGAAGGTTTTGTGGAGGACGTGTCCGGGCATTTCGCCCGCGCCCGCCTGAGCATTGCGCCGCTGCGCTACGGGGCGGGCGTCAAGGGCAAAATCAACATGAGCATGGCTTATGGGGTGCCGGTAGTAGCCACACCGCTGGCGGTGGAAGGTATGTGGCTGACCGATGGCATGGATGTCCTGGTGGGCGCGGACGCCGCTGCTTTCGCCGACGCCGTGGTGCGCCTCTATCGTGACCCGCGCCTGTGGGAAATGCTCAGTGAAAACGGTATGCGCAATCTCGAACAGTATTTTTCCCGGCGCGTCGCCCGGCAGACGATGGCGGCGATTCTCCAACAGGCGCCGCGCTCATGAAGGTTCTGTTCATCACTCACGCGGTGTTTCTTGATCCGACCCGCATCAGCACCGGTAACAGCGTGCGCGGGTTTTTCTTGGCCAAGGGTCTGGCGGAGCGCGGGCATCAGGTGATTTTCGCCGGGCCGAGCGGACTGGATCGCTTTGCCTCGCAAACCGCGCCGGAACCGGGCATCCAAGTGACGACTTTTGCCGGTCGCGCCGGACTGGCCCGCCTGATCGAGGAATATCGGCCTGACGTATTGCTGGTCGGCTACTGGGAACTGCTCGACGAATTGCCCGGAACGCTGGAAATCCCAGTAGTGCTGGATGTGGTCGCGCCTCGGGTGCTGGAGGCGCTGTTCCAGGCGGAACGCGAACTGTCCAGCGAAGTTCGGCGCATGTTGACGCTGTACCGCAAGGTCGACCATTTTCTGGTGGGGACGGAACGCCAGCGCCATTTTCTGCTGCCTTGGCTGATCATGGCCGGCTTTGACGTGCGCCGCGATTCGTTGATAGATGTCTTGCCGATTTCAACCGATCTTGGCGCTTTGCCGGAAGTGCGCCTTGATCAAGGCGTCGTGCGTTTTGTATCAGGCGGCGTTGCCTGGCCGTGGCGGCGCACTGAAACCTGGTTCGATGCGCTGGTGAGCGCCTTGCGCGCCTTGCCCGACCGCCGGGGGAAGCTGACCTTGTTTTCCGGGCAATACCTCTACAGCAGCGACCGCGATGGTCAGGCGGCGGCGCTGGATCTCAGCGCGAGCGGCGAGGATGTACTGGAGTCTTATGATCTGCTGGCTTATGGCGAGATGCAGGGTTATCTGGAAACGCACTGCCAGATTGGCCTGGAGCTGGCGGATCGCAATGTGGAGCGGGAATACAGTCAGTCATTCCGCGCCATGGAATTCCTGCGCGCCGGGTTGCCGCTGATCTGCAACGACTATCTCGAACTGGCCGGGCTGGTGCGCGACTATGACGCCGGTTGGGTGATCAGTCAGCCGGCGGATTTGGCGGCGTTGATTCCAGAAATTTTGCGCCATCCCGAAGCGATCCAGCGCAAGTCGCGGAATGCGCGAAGACTGGTCGAGGCGCGGTTTCACTATCAGAAAACCATTGAGCCGCTGGCCCGGTTTATCGAACAGCCGTTCCGGCGTTTGAAAGGTTCGCCGCTGTTCCAGGAAACGGCGCCGACGGTAATCTCGCCGACTACTCCTCAAGGAGAAAGGTCATTCCTCGCCCGGATCGCGGCGTCTGGTAAACGCCGGGCGGTGAGCTGGATGGGATGCTGGGCGCGGGCCATGCGCCGATGCCCAGCGGGCCGGGACATTCTCATCGTCACCCGCGCCGATGTGTTTCCCGCCGATCACGGCGCGGCGGTCAAGATTGACCGCACCGCAGCGGCGCTGTCGCAGTTCGTTCCGGCGGTGTATCTGGTCACGGATGATCGCCGTTTTTACTACGTCTATCGCAGCGGCGTGGTTCAGCGCGAGCGGTTTCCCTGGTGGTTAAGCAAGTTAGCGCCGCCGCGCCGCCTGGTCCGACAACGGGCGATGCGCCGGGGCATTCCGACGGATGACGCCTTTTTGTATTACCCGCTGTTTGACTGGAGCTATATCCTGCGCACGGCGTATCTGGCTTTGCGGCGTCCTGTTGCCTTGTTTCAAGCGGAATTTCCCGCCTACGCCCGCGCTTGCCTGTGGGGCCGCAGCCTGTTTGGCGGGCAGGTGCTGCTGGTTGAACATAACGTCGAATATCAGCGTCTGCGCGAGCAATGCCCGGCGTTGTCCCCGGTGGCCTTCGAGTATTTGCGCACGATTGAAGTGGATCTGTGCCAGCGCGCCGACCGGGTAGTAGCAGTCTCGGAACGGGATCGGGCGCAACTGATCGCCGACGGCGTATCCCCGGAGCGAATCCGCTATGTGCCGCACGGCGTCGATCTGGCCGCCTTCGATGCGGCGCAGCCGGTGGATGTGCGCGGCAAATACGCAATCGGGCCTGACTCAGCGGTGCTGGTTTACCACGGCACCTACCTGTACCCGCCGAATCTGGAGGCGATGCAGATCATGGCGGAGCGGATTCTGCCGCATCTGAAAGCGCGGGGTTGCTCTTGCAAAGTCCTGGCGATTGGCAATCATCCGCCGTCGCAGCCGCTGCATGAAGACATCATTTTCACCGGCTCGGTGGCTGAGGTTGCGCCTTACCTGCGCGCCGCCGACCTGGCGGTAGTGCCGCTGAGTCAAGGCGGAGGCACCCGCATGAAAATCCTGGATTATTTTGCGGCGGGCCTGCCGGTGGTCAGCACCGCCAAGGGCATTGAAGGCATCCCGGTCACCGATGGCGTCGAGGCAGTGATTGTGGCCGAGGCCGACGAGGCTTTTGCAGATGAAATCATCCGTCTGTTGCAAGATGCGCAGGCGGCGCGTCAGTTGGGTCAGCGCGGGCGAGCGTTTGTCGAGCGTCTCGACTGGAAAGCCATTGCCCGACAGTATCTTGATTTGACTGAGTGAGGCGCTGAACGCCGTGTCAATTGCGCCCGCTGTTCACATCTACCACCGCACCCTGGACCCCGACAGTCAGGATTCACTGGCCAAACTGGCGCGGCGGATTCGTCCGGGCAGCCGGGTGCTGGATTTGGGGACTGGGCCGGGCGTTCTCGGTCGCTATCTGGCGGAACAGCGCGCCTGCGCCGTCGATGGCGTCGAATACAACCCGGAAGCCGTCGCCGAGGCCGCGCCTGGGTATCGCCGCCTGGAATGCGCGGATTTGGAACAAATGGCGCTGGCCGAACGATTCGCCGGTTGCCAATACGATTTCATCCTATGCGCCGATATTCTGGAACATCTGCGCCGGCCCGAAGCACTGCTGGCCCAGTTGCCGGAGTTGCTGGCTCCCGGCGGTCAGGTCTTGCTGTCGGTGCCGAACGCCGCTTACGCCGGACTGATCGGCGAGCTGCTGGCCGGCGATTTCCGTTACCGGCCCGAAGGCTTGCTGGATGCTACCCATCTGCGCTTTTTCACCCGACTGTCCCTGTTACGGCTGCTGGAGGACTGCGGCTTACGTCCTGTTGCGCTGGACGCGACGCTGATGCCGCTGGAGCATTCCGAATTCGCCAGCGCCTGGGCCAGCGGCGCTTGGGCGGAAACGCAATCGCCGACGATTCTCCGCGCCTTGCTGGAGCGGCCCGAAGCGTTGATCTATCAATTCATTGTCGCCGCCGTTCCAGCGGCGGAGGCGGCTGCCGCAGTCGATCAGGTTCCCGCTGAAGCCGTGCAAGCGGCTCAGGCGACGCTGGCGACTCGGTTAATGCGTTGTCCCACATTGTCTATCGCCTTGGTGACTTACGCGCCGGATTTAAAAGTGCTGGCCACGACTTTGGAGCGTCTGGGTTGCGCATTGCGTCACGCCCGGCAACGCGGACTGCTCACTGAAGCGCAGTTGACCTTGGTGGACAATGGTCCCGGTCCCGGCTGGCAGGAACCCTTGCGAGGATTGTTGGAAGCGGCGCATTTGCCGGCGAGCGTGGAGTTGCTGAGTGGACAGGGCAATGTCGGCTATGGGGCCGCGCACAATCTGGCCCTGCATCGGGGGCGCGGCGCGGCGCATTTAATTCTCAATCCCGATGTTTGGGTGGAAGAAGACGCCTTGAGCGAGGGGCTGGCGTTTCTCGCCGCGCATCCCGATGTAGGACTGGTCGCGCCAGCGGCCTGGGATGGTCAGGGGCGGCGACATTACCTGTGCAAGCGTTATCCGACCGTGCTGGACTTGGCGCTGCGCGGTTTTGCCCCGACCTGGCTGCGGCATCGGTTGCAGACCCGGCTGGCCCATTACGAACTGCGTGAACAGACCGGCGACGCGGTGTTCTGGGACCCGCCTATCGCCAGCGGTTGTTTCATGTTGTGCCGGCGGGCGGCGCTAGAGCAGGTCGGCGGCTTTCGCCCGGACTATTTTCTCTATTTCGAGGATTTCGACCTGAGTCTGCGCCTGGCGGCGGTGGCGCGATTGGTTTATGCGCCGCAGGTGCGCATCATCCATCTGGGCGGTCACGCGGCGCGTAAGGGATTGCGCCATATCGCTTTATTTCTGCGGGCGGCGGCGCGGTTCTTCCATCGGCATGGATGGCGCTGGTGGTAGACCGAGACTTTTTCCAAGAGCAACCGGTGCTGGTGACCGGTGGAACCGGGTTTATCGGTCGCCGGCTGGTGGCCGCCTTGCTGGAACAGGGAGCGCAGGTGCGAGTGTTGACGCGCCAGCCGGATCGCGCATCGCGGCGGCGGGTCTGGAATGCGCCGAACTTGGAAATCGTCGGCGGCGATGTCACCGATCCGGCCAGCCTGACCCCGGCGTGCGCAGGCGTGGAGACGGTGTTTCACCTCGCCGGCTTCGCTCACGCCGAAGCGGACGGTGCGCCGGACTTCGCCGCCCGGCATTGGGCGGTGAATGCGCAAGGAACCTTTACTTTGCTGGACGCGGCCCAGGCGGCGGGCGTGCGGCGTTTCATCTTTCTCAGCACGGTTAAGGCAGTGGGCGACCCCGGCCCGCACTGCGTGACTGAAGACTGGAATGCGCCGCCGGAAACGCCTTACGGTCAGGCCAAGCGGGCTGCCGAGGAGCGGGTGCTGGCGGTCGGGCGCGTATCGGATATGCACATGGTCATTCTGCGTCCGGCGCTGGTCTACGGGCCGGAGATGCAGGCCAATTTGCCGCGACTGATCGAAGCGGTGCGTCGGGGTTGGTTGCCGCCGCTCCCGGAAACCGGCAACCGGCGTTCGCTGGCGCATGTCGATGATGTGGTGCAGGCGCTGCTATTGGCCGCCGCGCATCCCGCCGCCGCCGGTCAGACCTATTTCGTCACCGATGGCCGAAGCTATTCCGGGCAGGAGCTGTATCGGTTGATCGGTCAGGCGCTGGGGCGTCCCATGCCGCGCTGGGCGGTTCCCGCCGCCATGTTCTGGGGCGCGGCGCGGCTGGCGGACGGGCTGCGCGGGCTGATCGGTCGCCGCGAGCGCAAGGTGCAGATTATGCTCGATAAACTGCTGGGCTGGGCTTGCTACGATTGCTGGCGGATCGTCCATGAGCTGGGCTATCAACCGCTTTGGGATTTGCAACGCGCCTTGCCGGGATTGGTAGTGGAGAAGCCTGTTGAAGATTAATCAGCAACCGCCAACCCCAGCAGGGCGACTTGGCGGACTTTTATCCTGGTTGGGCGCGGTAGCGCTGGGCGCGGCGCTGACGGTGCTGGCGGTTTTGCTGTTCTACCGGATGGGTGGACTGTTGAACGTCGCGCCGCCGGTGCGCTTGAGCGGCGCGGAATTGCAACTGGCCAGCGGTCAGGGCGAGCTGACCCCGAACGGTCTGGAAATCCGTCAACCGGGACCGGATGGAATCGGCGCGGTGCAGGGTCTGGTGCGGCGCATGGTGCAGGCCAAGCTGTTTCGCCAGTTGACGTGGCGCGTCGAAGGACTGCAACCGGGCGACGAGTTACGCTTGATTTGGATCACCCTCGACGAACCGCGCACGCTGCGGGAACGGCGGTTGCCTTCGGTGGGCGAAGGGACGATTGACCTGGCGACCGAACCGCACTGGCAAGGGCGGATCGCCGCGCTTGGCTTGACCGTGCGCGGGGCCTTCACCGCACCAGTGATTGTGCGGCAACTGGAATTGCGTCCGGCGCTGCTGAGTGTCGCGGAGCTGTCGCGCTGGGCGCTGCAAGAGTGGAGCGCCTTCGAGGACTGGAGCCAGCGTTCGATCAACTACGCTTCCGGGGCGCCGCTGGATGCGCTATTCCCGCCGGTGTTGATCGTGGCGTTATGGATCGGTCTCAGCGCCGCGCTGTATGCCGGTTTCAACCCGCCGCATCGGCGCTCCGGCGCATGGCGGCCTTATGTTGCCCTGTTCCTGCTTGGCTGGCTGTTGCTCGATGCGCGCTGGCAATGGGAGTTGAGCCAACGGCTGGAACGAACCGTGGAACGCTTCGCCGGTAAGGACATGCATGAACGGCGGCTGGCCGATCTGGATGGCGAATTCTATCGGTTCCTGCTTGAAGTGCGCCGTCATCTGCCGGAACAGCCGACCCGCTTGTTCATCGTCAGTCAGGACCCATCCAGTTTTCTGGCGGGCCGCGCCCGTTACCACTTGCTCCCGCACAACGGCTATATGGGCTTTCTGCGTCCCCCGGAAGGGGCGCGGGCTAATGATTATGTACTGATTCTGTCGCCATTGCCGGGGATGCGCTACGACCCTCAGCAACAGGCGCTGGCCTGGGAGAACGGGCGGTTGCCGGTGACGATCCGCTATTCGGCTGCGCAGGGCGCATTGTTTCAAGTGCGTGGAGGTTGAATGGCGATGGAACTGTTTTGGGTGGGCCTGGCGCTGATCATTCCTTGGCTGGCCGGAACGCTGGGGGTGCGGGCGCTGTGGCGGAATGCGCCGTCGGGCGGCTGGGCGCTGGCGCTGGGTTATGGCTATTTCCTGGGATTGCTGGCGGCTATTTTGTTATTGCGCCTCCAGATTATGGTCGGCGGAGCGCTGGATTGGCGTTGGCCGACTCTGGCGCTGGCGGTGTTGGCGCTGGGCTGCGGCGTGCTGGCCTGGCGGCGCGGCGGACTGAGCATCTCCGCCGGGAATGGCTGGCGGGCCATTCCGGAGCCGCTGCAACGCGGCCTGTGGATTCTACTGCTGGCCTGGCTGGGCTGGCGGTTGATGATGC